>JANRAT010000270.1:0-2991 GCA_030727885.1 Rhodospirillales bacterium
CCGTCGCTTTTACCTTCGCCCGCAATATTTGCTGGGGGCCCTGAAGCGACTGAGTAACGGCAACATGATCCGCAATGCCGTCATTGGCGGCAGCAATGTGGTCGGCTTTATCTTCAACCGGCAGAGCACGTGAACGAACAGTTTCTGGATGCCGAAATCCTGAATGCAGTGCCGCGCGCACTTGGTCTGACGGATCGTCAAGATCGATCAGAAACCTTTGGATGCTGCGACCGTGCTTACTGGCACTATCGCCAGATTGATTTCGCCAACGCACGATTTCAGGAAATTGGCTTGATGCTGGCTTATGCCCACGCACTGCCCATCAATAAAAATCCCTACTATCAAAAAGAAGCGCTGGTCCGATGGAGCGTCGGCATCTGGGCGCATTGGCTTGAGAGCCGCACAGTCGATGGCGCCGTCTGCGAAGCCTATCCAAACGAACGGAGTGTCTGTGCCACGGCGTTTACGGCGGCAGCGTTCATCGAAACAGCCCACCTGTTAAAAGACCAGTATGACTGGCAACCGATGCTGGCCGACGCGGAACGCACCATGCACTGGCTCTCTGAACACACCACCACTGATGCATTCAATCAGATGGCCGCCTCGTATCTGGCACTTTCGGGTTACGCCGCGTTAACCGGCCGTGATGATGCAGCGGCCTGGGCCTCAAGCCGACGCGATGTACTTCTGTCGCTTATTCGTGATGACGGCGTACTACCCGAGTACGGCGGGTTTGATTCCGGTTATCAGAGCCTGAGTCTGGCGACACTGGCTGCAGCGGAACGGCATTTCGGCTCCAACAATTCTATCAGGGATGCCTTGGGAAAGGCCAGTCGCACCATGCGCGACAACTTCACGCCGCCTTTCGGTTTCGATACCGCGGCAAATGCGCGTCGGACCCAGTATGTATTTCCATCTGGGCTGTCAGGTGTTGACGGTTTGCTGGAGACGCAGATCATGCCGTCGATCGAAGCCGGGCGAGCATTACGACCGAGTTGGATGGACGACAGATATTTTATTGGTCTCGCCACAGATTTCATGCGGCTCCGACACACACAACAAATCATGGCGGCGGGTTAGGCGATGCGGATGACAACCACCCGGCTGATCTGCCTGCGCCTGTTTAACCGAACACTTGGCCGGTTTGCTGTTATGAATGCGCTCTTACGCAAAGCGCTGGTTGGCATGCTCATCAAGACAAAATCCCGAGACGATGCATACAACGCCAGCTCGCGGTTCTTTGATCTGCGCGATCTGGACTAACGCGTCTTAATCATCCGGTCTGATAAGATGAAAATAAACCATTGTGCCAAAGCATCGGTCACAAATGCGATGCATCCAGACCGGCATCCAGGCAGCCATCGGCAGGAAACGTCTGGGGAAAAAATGGATTTCATGGCCTTCGACAATCCATCCGGCATCACGTAAATCGGCAGCCCAAGCCTTGTCGGTTTTACCGACGCCAACCGGATTTCCGTCACCGTCATATCGACGGATAAAATCATCAACATCCGACGAATTGCTTGCCAGGTCCGCGCCTGGGTGACGCATGCCAAGGAGCCGCATGATCCGCATGGTCAGGCCGAAGATAAACAGGTGATGTGCTATCCCTTTGCGGTAAAGTGTAATCTTGCCGCGACCACCGGCTCGCGTCACGCGGAAGGCCTCAGAGAACGCTTTTTGCACGTCTGGTGTGTGATGCAGAACGCCGGAAGCAACAACCAGATCAAAAACTCGGTCATCAAACGGCAGGCTTTCAGCGTTTCCCTGGCGGATCTCTGCCTGCACGCCTCTAAGCGCACAATGCTGCTTGGCCAGATCAACAGCACGATCCGTCAAATCGACGGACGACACAGTTGCACCACCCTGTGCATACTGAACGGTGACCCAACCCGGACCGCACCCGATATCCAGAACTTTTTTTCCGGCGAACCCGTCAAAATCCCAATAAGCAAATGCAAAGCGGTCGGAATCTGTAACCTTGGCTTCATTCAGCCGATGAAAATACACATCCGAACCAGGCGTTGCGATTTCGTGGCTGAGCAGCGGTGCACGTCCCCAATACTGCGCAACGTCTTCAATTTTCGGCATCGTCTTCATGGATATTCCGGTCCCTCACAGCGTTCCGATTGACCATGCCAGAATACAGAAAACAGGGCCAAGGATTTATTCTACCCTGGCCGCAACCAAATGATGACCAGGTATACTGTTGTGACCGGGCACATCTGCAAAGCCGAGACTATGCGCCTAATTTCAATGCCACGGCCTCACCGGCACTGCGCCCTGTTGCAAGGCATGCGCTCAGCAGATATCCGCCGGTTGGCGCATCCCAATCAAGCATTTCACCGACCGCATATACACCGGGCATCGCCTTGATTTCGAACCCGGACGTCAGTTGATCCCAGGCAATCCCGCCAGCCGTGGAAATCGCTTCGGCAAGCGGGCGGGCGCGCAGCAAAGGCACCGGCACCGCCTTGATCCGCGCCGCCAGCTTTTTCGGATCTGCAAAGATTGCCGGATCAGCTCCCTCCCGCAGCAGGGCGGATTTGGTACCCGTCAAGGCGACAGTCCGGCGCAAATGTGTCGCCATGGATTTTTTGCCACGGGGTTTTGACAGACGCTCAATCAGGTCTGTTTCGTCAATGTCCGGCAAAAGATCGACATTCAGCACAGCTTTACCTTCGCCTGCGATTGCGTCCCGCAGAACCGCTGAAAGAGTATACACAGGCCCCCCTTCCAGACCGTTATCCGTCACCATGCAATCGCCGTGCGCCTGTTGGTCTGCGATACTGAGCGTGACGCCCTTCAGGGGCTGCCCTGCCACATGCGTGCGCATATGCTCACTCCAGTCCGCATCGAAGCCGCAATTGGCAGCTTTCAGCGAAGCAATCTTTATACCCATGTCGCCAAGACAGGATACCCAGGCGCCGTCAGATCCAAGGGTCGGCCAACTGGCACCTCCCAATGCCCTGTCTCTTATACACATCTCGC
>JANRAT010000270.1:3001-17705 GCA_030727885.1 Rhodospirillales bacterium
AGGCTTTGTCTGCACGACGCCGGCAGGTGTCTCAAAGATCAAAGCACCTTCAGCACTCCAGCCGGTCCATTTGTGGCGTACATGGACATGAAGCCCCTGAGCGCGAAGTTGTCTGAGCCAGGCCCGCAACAGCGGTGCGGCCTTCATGCCTTTCGGAAACACCCGCCCGGACGTGCCGACAAATGTTTCGACATCAAATCGGTCAGCCCATTTTCGAATGTCGTCAGGTGTGAATGCTTCTAGCGACGGAAGCAGATTTTTCTGCGATGTCCCAAACCGCAGGACAAACTGATCAAAGGCTTCGGCATGGGTCAGGTTCAGGCCGCTTTTGCCGGCCATCAGAAACTTGCGCCCGAGTGAAGGCATTGCGTCATAGAGGTCGACCTGGACCCCCCTGGCGCACAGGACCTCAGCCGCCATCAGACCGGCAGGACCACCGCCGATGATGGCAACCTGTCCGATGCCTTGCGTATCCGATTGTCTTTCCACGAACGCTCCCAGGCCTTGAACAACAAGGCAACCACGCACAATGATAGCACATCCAGTTGGGCCATCTAAATGGCCTGCCCTGGATGCTATATCATTGTGTTGCTTTGTTTAGCGCGGAAATTTTATTTAGGGTCCGTGTCTTCAAATATACTCTTGTGGACGGTTAATTGACACCGCGTGGCAAACCAAGAGCCGGCAGGGGGACAATTTCACATCCTGCGTCTGTCAGTGCTTTGCGGATCGCTTTGGCAACCGGCACAGCTGTTGGCTCATCGCCATGGATGCAAATACTGTCTACCGCGACCTCTATCTTCTTGCCGGATACGGAAATGACATGGCCTTCCGTGACGGCACGTACGATATGTTCAGCTGCAACGGCAGGGTCTTTGATCATGGCGCGTTCAAATTTTCGCGAAATGATGTTGCCGTCATCGTCGTAATTCCGGTCAGCATAAAATTCCCGTGCAACAACCAGACCCAGTTCCAACCCGGCGCGATGCATGGCTGTACCAAAATTCGCAACATAGATGAGATCTTTATCTGCGGCTTTGATTCCGCGTCCAATGGCCATCGCATATTCACGGTCTTCAATAGCCATATTGTTCAAAGCACCATGCGGCTTTACGTGCGTCACTTTTACGCCACGGCCATTGGCGATACCCTGCAAGGCACCAATCTGATAGGTGACCAGATTTTCAAGATCCTTCGGGTTCATATCGATCTGACGTCGTCCGAAACCCCAACGGTCGTCAAAACCCGGGTGCGCGCCAATGGATGCCCCTGTTTTAACAGCTATATCAATAGTTCTGGCCATCACCGACGGATCACCGGCGTGCATGCCGCAGGCAATACTTGCCGAACCTATAAGTCCAATCAATTCCTCGTCATTACCAATTGTATAGCGGCCAAAACTTTCGCCCACATCAGCATTTATATTAATTTTCATCGGTGTCTCTTTTTTCTGACCCTGCAAAAAGCGCAGGTGTTTTTTTCAAAACCGGACCATTTTTTATGGCCGGGAACCTGGATGCGCGGGTTTGCAGAAAACAAGGCTGCACCTTCAGCTACACCGCACTTAAGCAGATCATCTATATGAAGACACTGTCCAATGCATATTTACATATATTCCAAATGCGATTATTGCATATAGATGCTTGAACTCAGAGAACTCAGGAATTTTGTCGCCGTTGCCGAACGTTTGAACGTATCGCAGGCGGCTGAAGTCGTGCATTTGAGCCAGCCAGCCCTGTCTCGACAGATTCAGGGTCTGGAACGAAAAATCGGCGTTGCCTTGTTCGAGCGTGTCGGCAAACGCCTCATCTTGACCGCTGAGGGCGAAGATTTGCTGATGCACGCGGCGGTTTTGCTTGATCAGGCGCAGGATTTAACCAACCGGGCGTATGGGCTGCAACAGGGACACGTCGGACTGCTCCGTGTTGGCGCATCACCGCAGACGATTGCCTGGTTGCTGTCTCCTGTAATGGCGGAATTCAGCAAACTGCACCCGAATGTCGAGCTGATATTCAGTGAAGGCCACAACGATGCCTTGATCGACATGGTTGATAACGGCGGCGTTCACATCGCCGTCGCTTCACCGGCGCCGAACCACAACCTTGTCAGCCGCGAGCTGTTTCAAGCCAAACTGCTGGCCTTGTTGCCTCCCGGACATCGACTAACAGGCAGCAAATCCGCCAGTATCGATCAAATCGCAGACGAGCGCTTTATCGTGCTAAGGCGCGGCTTTCTGACCCGGCACATGTTTGAAAATGCCTGTGCCGAAGCGGGTGTAAGGCCCCGCATTCTGCTTGAAAGTGACAGTACCCATACTGTTATTTCATTGGCTCAGGATGGTCACGGCATCGCCATCCTTTCATCGTCAGCGCAAAATACACGCTATATCGACAAGGCGATCACCCTGTCATCCGGGCACCGGGAAATACAGCAACCAGTCTCGGCGTTGTGGAATCCGAACCGCTACCGTCCGGCCAGCCTTATGGCGCTGGTTACGCTGCTGGAAAAACACGCTCAAGCCATTCGCTAGGAACGGTGTTATTTCATCACATCTTCAAGCGGGGCCCGTTCCCTGCGCATGAAGACATAGGCAGCCCCCAGCGACAACATCAGAAAAACGATCGCAATCGGGTGATCAATAACTTCGTCGAGATGCCTGTTTGAAACAATGATCGACTGGCGCAACGACAGCTCGAACAGCGGTCCGACGACGAATCCGATCAGGAACGTGACGACTGAATAGCCAAATCGTTGCATGATGTAGCCAAGCACCCCAAGCCCGATCATGGCATACACTGAAAACAAGGAATGGCTTTCCAGATACACACCGACAACACATAGCACGATCACATTGGGCACAATCAGGATCACCGGGATGCTGCCGATTTTGGCAAAAAAGTGTAATCCAAAACGTCCCACAACAAGCATACAAAGGCTGGCGATGATCATTGAAACATAGATCCCGTAGATCAAACGCGGATACTGATCAAAGATCAGCGGCCCCGGGATGACGCCATGCATCATGAATGCGGAAACCAGAATGGCCGCCGATACACTCCCCGGCAGCCCAATAGCGAATAAAGGAATCAGACTGGCCGGGAGAACCGCATTGTCCGCTGACTCGGTTGCAGCGACGCCTTTGATTTCCCCTTCCCCGTACTTGTCGCCCGGTTTGGCCGTTTTTTTGGCAACCGCATAAGCCAGAAACGCACCAATCGTCGGTCCGAGGCCCGGTATGATGCCCGCGGCAATGCCGACGAAGGTAGAGCGGATCGCCGTCGGCGTAATCCTCTTGATATCCGACCAGGTCAGATCGGACTTCTTGTCCTCCAACGGCGTATTCATGATGCCAGCCTTCTTGTCGGACAGGTATTGCTCGCCCTGAACCAGCATCTCGGTAAAGGCCAGCATGCCGACCGTTGATGCAATCAGCGGCACACCGTCAAACAACTCGATCAGGCCGAAGGTCATTCTGGGCGTGGCACTTTCCGGATCAAGTCCCACGGTCGCCAGAAATATGCCGAAGATTCCCGCGATCAGCCCCTTGGCCATCGACTTGCCGGACAGGGCCGCGATAAATGTCAGCGCAAAGATCATCACCGACGTCATTTCCAGCGGCCCCATCTTCAACGCGAAGGTTGCCAGCGGTTTGGCCAGGGCAATCAGCACAAGTGTTGAAATGATGTCACCGAAAACCGACGAATACAGGGCCGTCTTCAGGGCTTTCGTCGCTTGCCCGGCCTGCGCCATCGGGTAGCCGTCAAAACACGTCGCCGCCGAACTCGGTTCTCCCGGCGTGTTGAGCATGATGGCACCGGTTGCGCCGCCGGCGGCACTGGCCTTGGTGACGCCGATCAGAAAGGCGATCGCCGATATCGGTGAGAGTGAATAGGTGATCGGCACAGCAATCGCCAGCGCCGCCGGCCGACTCAGCCCGGGAAGGACGCCAACAATATAGCCCAGCAGAATGCCGCAGAAGACGGCAAATATCGCGGTGGGTGTAAAAGCATCTGTGAAACCGAGCAGGATATCTTCCACGTCAAATCCCCAGATGATTTACAATGTAAAGGAACAGCGCAACAAATGCAGCCCCTCCCGCCAGCCGCAATAGCCGGCGTTCATGGAGTGAAAGCGAAACGAGAATAACCAGGATCGCACCGCCGACTTCCCAGTTGATATACCGGATCATCAGAATACCGATAATCGTTGAGCCGATCAGACAGATGGCCGTCAATGGTGAAGGCCCGGACGACTGTTCGACAGGCGTTCTCTTGATAAGCTTCTGTAGAAAATGGGCACATGCCAGAATGCCGATGGCAGCAGCACAAACCGTTGGCACAAGCCCTGGAGACAAGCCAAGCTCGTCACCTGACGTTGTCTCCGCAGGGATAATGACAAATATTGTGATCAGGCTTAGCGCTGCAAGGATAACAAACTCGATCCCGTCGCGCAGAGGAAATGGCGGACGCTGATCGCGCCCGCCAGATTCTGGAACAGTATTCATGGTCTTAGTTTGATGAGAGCGCTGCTTTGAACTGTTTGCTCTGCTCATGGACCGCACTTTCGATATCACTACCAACCAGCACGACATTACCCATATTTCTCTTTGCGAGTACATCCAGCAGTGTTTTATCCGTAGCCGCTGCCTTGAACGCGGCAACCAGCTTGGCTTTAACCGCTGCAGGAAGGCCCTTAGGCGTCAGGAACAGGATCATATTGACGCTCGACGCATCATAGCCAAGCTCACGCAGTGTTGGCGCATCTTCAAAGCCAACGACCCTTTTGTCACCCAAAGCAGCGAGGACGCTTAACTTGCCGGCCTTGGCCTGTGCGTAGTACGTGCCAGAGCTGTAGGCAAAATCAACATGGCCACCCAACGTCTGGGCAACAGCCTCGGCGCCGCCCTTTGTCGGAACGGGGCTGATTTTCACGCCTTCTTTCTTGGCAATAGCGGCAAGCACGACACGGTCAATTGATGTCGTCGATGCATACGTCAGACCGCCGCTCTTTCTCGCCTCGGCGATGGCATCGGCAAACGTTTTCCAGCCGCGGCTCGGCAAGGCCACCAGCGCTTCAGGAAACACCCCGAAAGCAGCAATGTATTCAAAATCATCAATTCCAAATCCGATATCCTTGGCGTGCGGATCGAACGTCAGGGTCGTCGACGTCGTGGCAACGATGGTGTAGCCGTCTGCAGCTTCTGATTTCAAAGCTGTGACAGCCAGCCCGCCGCCGGCGCCTGGACGGTTCTGCACGACGATCGGCTGACCCAGTGATTTGGTAAGCGCGCTCGACGCGGCCCGTGAAATGGTGTCGACACCACCGCCGGCGCCGAAACCGACAACGACGGTAACCGGTTTGTCAGGGAATTCAGCCTTGGCCGTTGTGCTGAAAGAAACGAGTCCTAAGGCAATTGCCGCGCTAATAACACCAGTGCGCAAATATTTCATGATCTTGCTCCTCGACCTGTTCGGTCTGATTTTGTGATTTTAAAGGCTTCAGGAAAACGCTGCCCTTCTCTATTCCAATGAGAACACTCCTGCCTTATGCCGTCCAATGCATTCTAAAATTAGTTTTATATGTTTTGAGTGCATATAGAAGGATTGTAAGCCGTGCTGATATTGAACACGCGCACAAGCCTTCAATTCCAAATTACGGACCTATTGCGGCCTTAACCCGGATAGATCAAAGCCGATTTGAGTCTTTGCCGGCCATCAGCAGGTTAAGGTGTTTTGGCTGTATACGGACGTTTGACAAGGAAGTCGAAGTCGACGCCTTCGCCAGCCTGCAGAATGTGTTCCATGAAAAGTTTGGCATAGCCACGCTCGGGTTGTGTTCCCGGCGGCGGCGTCCAGGCTGCGCGACGGCGTTCCAGCTCGCCTGCGGCCACCTCCAGCTCAAGCAACCGGTTGGGGACGTCAAGACGCACCGTATCGCCGGTTTCGACCAGCGAAAGCGGGCCGCCGACGGCAGCTTCCGGACTGGCATGCAGCACAATCGTCCCGAACGCAGTGCCGCTCATCCGGCAATCGGAAATCCGCACCATATCCTTGACGCCCTGTGCTGCCAGCTTCTTCGGAATCGGGATATACCCCGCTTCCGGCATACCGGGAGCACCCTTCGGACCGGAATTGCGCAGGATCAGAATGTCATCGGCGACGACATCCAGATCCGGATCGTCGATGCGCAGGGCCAGGTCTTCCAATGAATCAAACACCACGGCACGCGCGGTATGTGTCAGCAGTTCCCCGGAACAAGCCGATTGCTTGATGATCGCACCGTCGCCGGCGAGATTGCCCTTCAAAAACGCGATGCCACCGCCGGAATGGATCGGATCCGACAAGGGCCGAACCACATTCTGTTTATGTCCCGCCGGCAAGGCGTCAATTTCCTCGCCCAGTGTACGTCCGGTAACGGTTATGCAATCCAGATTCAAAAGCGGCTTCAGTTCCCTGAGTATAGGTGCCATGCCGCCGGCCCGATGCAGATCGTCCATATAGAACTGACCTGTCGGCTTCAGATCGACCAGCACCGGGGTTTCTTCGCCCATGCGGTCGAAGGCTTCCATGTCGATCTCGATCCCAAGTCGCCCGGCAACGGCTGCAATATGGACAACGCCATTGGTCGAGCCGCCGATGGCCAGCAGCACGCGGAGTGCGTTAGCGATGCTTTTCGGCGTGATAATGTCCGATGGACGAAGGCCTTCCTTGGCCATCATCATGGCCCGTGCCCCCGCCGCTTCGGCGTGGCGCTGGCGATCCGCATAAACCGTCGGAATGGTCGCCCCACCTGGCAGCATCATGCCCATGGCTTCCGTCATGCAGGCCATCGTCGACGCTGTTCCCATGACGCCGCAGGTGCCGGCTGTCGGTACCAGCCGGCTTTCGACCTGATTGATCTCGACCTCGTCGATACGGCCGGCGCGATAATCGCCCCAGAAGCGGCGGCAATCCGTGCAGGCACCGACCCGTTGTTCGCCATGGGTCCCTGAGAGCATCGGCCCGGTGACGACCTGAATAGCCGGGATATCGGCACTCGCCGCCGCCATCAGCTGCGCCGGCACTGTCTTGTCGCATCCGCCGATCAGCACGCAGGCATCCATCGGCAGACCAAGCATCATTTCCTCGGTATCCATTGCCATCAGATTGCGCAGATACATGCTGGTCGGATAGGCAAAGGATTCATGCAGTGAAATGGTCGGGAATTCCATCGGCAGACCACCAGCCAGCATCACCCCCCGCTTGACCGCTTCGACGATTTTCGGCGCATTGCCATGGCAGGCATTGAATTCAGAAAAGGTATTTGCAATGCCGATCACCGGACGCGACAGCGCATCGTCAGAATATCCCATCGCCTTGATGAACGCTTTTCTGAGATACAGCGAAAATTCCTCATCCCCGTATCGGGTCAATCCACGCCGCATACCGGTCCGCTTAGTCATGAATAATTTCCTTCCGATTCTTTATTATTTTTGATCGTGATGGCGACTACTGGCCGTACCGGGCCGCCGTCAGGCCATCCATATCGATCTCAGGGGCACGCCCCATGACCAGATCGGCAACAACCCTCGCCGATCCGCAGGACATGGTCCAGCCGAGCGTGCCGTGACCGGTGTTGAGGAACAGATTGTCATATCGCGTCGGGCCGTCCGGTGTCATCGGACGCAGACCGGTCCAGCCTTCAGCTTTTGCCAGATCGCCACCCTTGGGGAACAGATCATTGACGACGTGGCGGACACTGTCGGTGGCGTGACTGCCGAGGTTCTTGTTGTAGCCGATGATCTCGGCCTGTCCGGCAACGCGGATGCGATCACCCAGGCGGGTGATCGCGACCTTGTGTGTCTCGTCCATGATGGTTGATCTGGGTGCCGCGTCCGCGTCAGTAATCGGCATGGTTATAGAATAACCCTTGATCGGATAGATCGGCAGGCGGATGCCAACCTGTTTGAGCAGAATTGGCGCATACGGCCCCATCGCACAGACATATTTGTCAGCGGTCTGCCGGCCTTCGCTGGAATCGACGCCGACAATCCGGCCCTGCTCCATCGCGAGCCCGTCGATTGTCACGTTGTAATGGAAGCTGACACCCATCTCGGCCGCTTTATCGGCCAGGGCCTGGGTGAACATCCGGCAATCACCGGTGCGGTCGGAAAGCAGCCGTAACCCGCCGACAAACTTTTCGGACACATGTGCCAGCCCCGGCTCCACGGCGATACAGCCGTCGCGATCCAGCATCTCGAAGGGGGAATCAAATTCAGCCAGAACATCCTGATCGGCTTTTGAGCCATCAACCTGCTTCTGCGTGCGGAACAGCTGCAGTGTGCCCAGTTCACGCTGATCAAAATTGATCGGCAGTTCGGCCATCAGTTCAGTCAGGGAATCCCGGCTGTAATTGGAAACGCGCACCATACGCCCATTGTTCAGGGCGTAGGATTTCTCGTTGCAATTCATCAGCATTTTTGAGCACCAGACCCACATGGTCGGACTCATCAACGGCCAGATAAAAAGCGGACGGTGGCGCATAAACAGCCACTTTATGGCTTTCAACGGGATCCCCGGCGCCGCCCAGGGCGACGTCATGCCGTAGGACAATTCCCCGGCGTTGGCGAAGCTGGTTTCCATACCCGGTGCCCGCTGGCGGTCAAGAACCACGACTTCAGCCCCCTGTCGGGCCAGAAAATACGCGGTGGTCACACCAATGATGCCTGCCCCGAGAACGATAACCTTCATTATACTTCCCCTGATTCCGCGACTTTGGGTGCTGAGATAGTATCCCGCCAGCCCCTAAAAACTCGCACAGATACCCGGATGCAGGAAAGGATATTCCGCCCAATCCACCGAATGTAAATTTTCTGATACCACAAACCGCGGCGGCGCGCTTATATGGTGAAGTTGGAACCGGCTGAAAT
This sequence comes from Rhodospirillales bacterium, assembly GCA_030727885.1. Lineage (GTDB taxonomy): Bacteria > Pseudomonadota > Alphaproteobacteria > Rhodospirillales > Casp-alpha2 > UBA4479. The sequence goes on from JANRAT010000270.1 coordinate 11,910, forward strand.
GCATCCGGGCCTGACATATGCATAACCATGGGGATTGAACATGAAGTTCATGATGTATAAAGCGGCAGGCAATGATCGTCTGGGTGTTGTCGATGGAGATCGGGTCATTGATGTCGCAGTTTGCGACCCATCACTTCCGAAATCCCTTCTGGCTTTGATCGAGGCCGGACCGGGCGCCACGTCCCGCGTTGCCGACGCCATCGACAACGCTCCGCCGCAAGCCAGAAAAAAACTGTCAGGCCTGCTGCCGGCACTGCCCATCGAACGGCCGGGCAAATTCATCTGTGTCGGTCTCAACTATGCCGCCCATGCCAAAGAAGGCGGCCATGCGATCCCTGAATACCCTTCCCTGTTCGTGCGCTGGCCAAGCTCGCTGGTCGCAGCCGGGGAGCCGGTTATCTGTCCGAACTGCTCCGAGCAGCTCGACTATGAAGCGGAATTGACCATCGTCATCGGCAAAGGCGGCAGACACATTGCCGAAGCCGATGCGCTCGACCATGTATTTGGCTACACGCTGTTCAATGATGTCTCCGTGCGCGATTTTCAGCGCAAGTCGAACCAGTGGACACCGGGCAAGAACTTTGATGGCACTGGTCCGCTGGGACCTGTTGTCGTCACCGCCGACGAACTGCCCCCGGGCGCTTCCGGTTTACGCATCACGAGCCGCGTCAATGGCGAGACCCGACAGGATTCCAATACCGCCGACATGATCTTCTCGACTGCCAAAATCATTGCGATCCTGTCTCAATTCATGACTCTTGAGGCCGGGGATGTGATCGCTACCGGCACACCGTCAGGCGTGGCCCATGCCCGCACGCCGCCAGCCTGGATGAAGCCCGGTGATCGTGTCGAGGTTGAGGTTGAGGGGATCGGCATACTCTCCAATCCGGTAGTTGCCGAAAGCTAGGCTAACCTGACCAAGTGCCGACACAAAACGCAGGACATTATTGCTTGCGGGCGATGATGGCTGCCAACCCGCCGACCGAGAACAGTTCGAGCGATTGCAGATCGTTCTGATCAAGCCTGATTGAAAACTGCGTTTCGATGGATTCGACCAGTTCGATGATGCCGAAGGAATCAATCACACCCTTGTCGATGTAATTTTCATCGACTTTCAGCTCGAGTCCGGGAACCCTGCTTTCGAACCAGTCAAACAGCCATTCAGTGATTTGTTGAGTCATGTCTCATCGTCCCGTTTGCGGTTAGACGGTCTCAGCCGGCCTTGAGTTTGGCGCCGATTTCCTGACGCAGAACATGTTTCTGAATCTTGCCGTTCAGGGCGCGTGGAAAGACCTCAACGATGGCGATGTGATCGGGCCTGTGGATGGCCGCCAGATTCTTCGCGCAATGGTTTTGCACACTCAGCTTCAGCGCATTGGCATTATCCATGCTTTGCGGCTGTATGCAGGCGACGATGATCTCGCCCCAGAACTCATGTTTGACGCCGATCACGGCAACGTCTTTGACGTCAGCGATCTTGCTGATGGTATTTTCAATGGCGATCGGTGCGACGTTGATCCCGCCTTTGATGATCATGTCCTTGGTCCGGCCGGTGATCGCAAGTTTGCCGCCCTTGAATTCAGCGACATCGCCTGTCGCCATGAATCCGTCGGACAGAACCGGTGGCTCAAGTCCTTGCTTGGTCAGATAGCCGAGCATGACAAACGGCGTCTTGATCCACAGCTCGCCTTCCGATGCGGTCGAACTGAGTACGGAAATCTCCATTTCCGGAATCACCCGTCCGACATTGTCTTCGTCCCGGGCGTCTTTGGCACTCTGCGTCGTGAACGGCCCGCCGAGTTCGGTGACCCCGTAGCAATCCTGCAAAGGCTTGCCGAAGGTCTCGAGGAATTGCTGGCGGATGCCACTGGTCAGCTGTCCGGCCGTGGTCTGGACTTGTTCGATATCGGCGATCTTTTCAGCAATATCCGGATCACGATTAAGACGTGAAAGAGCTGACGCGACCGAGGGTGTCAAAATCAGGAAATTGACCTTCTGCTCGATGGGGCGACGCCAGAAATCAATGGCACTGGCCGGCGAAAATCCGGGGCCCAGAACAATGCGCCCGCCGGCAAGCAGCGGGCAGATCAGGGTGTTTTGAAAACCGGCCATATAGGCCATCGGCAGGACATGATAGAGGCGGGTCTTCTCGTTCATGCCGGACAGTCGGGCGAACGATCCGGCGTTACCGATGATCGACCCAAAACTGTGGCAAATCCCTTTCGGGTTCCCCGTCGTGCCGGATGAGAAAATATTGACGAAAGCCTTGTCCGGCTCGGCATCGAAGCTGAAGTCATCCGGCACCGGCAGCGTTGCATCAAGGCCTGGCGCATCCCTGACGACCAGTTTTGGCTGAGCCAGATCAAGGATGTAATTGATGCTTTCGTCGAGCAGTTCGAAAACCACCGGATTGGCAACAAATCCGCCAATGGCACAGGCCAGATAGGCACTCAGATAACCCGGACAATTGGGCAGTACGAAAGCGACCGTATCGCCCTTTAAGACCCCCTGGCCCCGCCAGTCATCGGCCAGCTTCTTCGCATTGGCATAAATCTGGCCATAGGTGAAATCCTCGCCGTCCAGCGTGCTGAGTAAAATTTCATCACGGCTGTCGGCGAAGCGTTTCTTGAGTATAGCGAGCGCGTTATCAGTCATCGGATTCCTGCATGCCGCGCCGTAAAAAGGCGCGCGATTGCCACAAGGTTTTCAACTGCTGTACGAAAAAACGTCCAGCCACCCCTTAAATGAACATGTCGTAATCTTCGACCGTTTCATGATCGGTGCCTGTAAGCATTTCTTCGATGACCATATTCGATTTATGGCGAATGCAGTGGAACCGGCAATCCTGGCTGGGATCCGTCGCCGCCGTCACGTCATGGCGTTTTTTGCTGTCCCAGATTTCCTTGAACGATTGCGTGGTCGGATCGCCGATCATTTTCTTCGGCATGCCGCGGAAGTACGGGCATACATAAGCGCCCGACGGCGTGATCAGCGTGCGCATTTCGGAGATGACGCAGCGATTGTAATCCTTCGGCTGCACCAGCGGCTCGTTGTTCAGAACGAAATCAAGCGTGGCCGGCGTGATGACCCGGAAATTGGCATCGGTCAGTTCGCGGGCACGAACAATCTGCTCGCGGGCAATGGCCAGATACTGATCCGGCTGATCGATCAGGAAGTGGTTGAAGTCATAGCATGGTTTGATTTCGAAATAATCGCAGCCGATGTCCTTGGCAATGTGCGCGGCCTGGACGACTTCATCAAAATTGGTGCGCGGCGGGCGTTTGCCTTCATGATCGAAATCTGACAGCAGCAGGAACGAATACCCCAGCTTGCCGGTTTTATGGCGGGCAAATTCGCGCATGTTGTCGATAACTTCGTTGAATTTCGATTTGCCGTTCGGGCTGGGTCGAAAATACTGGAACGTATCCGGGGTACCGGCATCAACCGAAACCCGCACCCACTTGGTGTGCTGTGACAGGACTTCCATGTGTCGGTCGATCAATGTGCCGTTTGTGGTCACACCGACATCGACACCATGCGTCGACAGATACTCCATCACCCACGCCGTTTCCTTGTGCGCAAGCGGCTCGCCGCCACCGATCATGATGACTGCCTTGACGCCGGCCTCGACCAGTTCTTCGGCAATTTCACGCAGACGCTGTGAGGTAAAACCGCCCTGATTCAGCAAATCCTTGCTGATACAATCGGGACAGACGAGGTTGCAGGCTGAAGTCGGGTCAAGCTCAACCACCCATGGGGCGGAACTTTTACCATCTTCGCGCAACTCGGAAATACGTTTGACGACAGAACTCTGCAGGAGTTTGCGGCGGAGGTTCAGTTCCTCGCCCAGCTTGTCATCTTTCTTGATCGCCAGGTCCTGGCCTTCAAGTCGCGCCTCTGGCGCATTCGATACTGACGATTTTAACATTTTAGGCACCTTTCCCTTCTAGAAATTTGCTCAACCTTCATTCGTATGCGCTGAACCAGCATACCTCACTCACCGGAGGCAAACATACGTCAAATTTGCCGAAGCCCACAGACGCCAGCCAAAATCGCTGTATGGCGTTCAGTATCGGCACTTATGCTGAATAAATTGTTAAGTCAGATGCCTATATACCGGCATTTAGCACCCATCTTGCCCCGTTTTTCGGGGGATTGGGGCATCGCACATCGAAACTTTCTATTCCCGTGCGGACTTCATCAGAACCTATTCAGCGTCCAGAAACGACGGTTCTTGTCGTCATTGAACGCTGTGAGACTAGCCTAATCCGGGGATTTTGGGAAGAATCAAATTTTAACCATTAAAATCGACCCAGAATACCTTCTAAACGGCCCCCGTTGCCTCTTTGAACGGGCGAATGAAATCACCAAGAATTTTATCCTGCAGGCGCATCGCGCGCATGGCATTGCGCCAATCGCTGGAGGCTTCGCGCTTGCCCATCAGAACGTCATTGCACATCTGCAAGATCGGCTGATGGAAGTGTTTGGGGTTCTTCGCCTCAATGATCTGCAAGCCGTCCTTCTTGGTTTCAAGCTCGTGCGGCTCCTGGTCGAAGAAGCTGAAGCGAACAGCACCCTCGGTGCCGACGATTTCCATGCGATCAACATTGGTGCCGGCGACGTAGCACCACTGCCCGGTGCCATGCGCGCCGCCTTCGCAGAGGAAACTAGCGGAAACCGTATCTTCGGCGGCGTAAATGCCGCCTTTGTTTTCGGCTCGTCCTTCAACTTCGACAATCGGCCCAAGCAGATAATCTGCCATATCAAGCATATGCGTTCCCATGTCGGCAAAATTACCGCCGCCCCCAACCGCGGGGTCGAAACGCCAGGGAATGTCGCCACTCATCACCATATCGCCGGTGACGGGGGCAACCGGGTGTGATTCCGGTCGCAGTGAATGTTGGATATGCACAAACCGGGGGGTCCCGATGCGACCTTCATCGATCCATTTCTTGATCATCAGAAAACGCGGCAACTCGCGCCTGTAATAGGTACAAAGAAGCGGAACGCCTGCCTTCTTAGCCGCCTCGACCATGGCTTCGGCTTCGCTCAGCCAGCGACACAGCGGCTTTTCGGAAATGATCGGCTTGCCCGCCTTGGCAACCATCTCGGCATAAAGGTGATGGGTATCGGGTGGGGTGGCGATGTAGATGACGTCAACATCCGGGCTGTTGATCAGCTCCTCGGCGCTCTCCGTCCACGCCGGAACATTGTGTCGTGCGGCATAATCTGCACATTCGTTGCCGTTTCTGGACATAACCATGGTAAGGCGGGCTCCGTCGACCACGGCCAGAGCCGGTGCGCCGCTTTTTTCCTCAGTTACATTGCCGCAGCCGATCATGCCCCAGCGGATTTCCTTGCTCATGTTCTGTCGTTCCTGCTCCAGGATCGGGCACGATGCCCGATTGTGTTCATCGATATCGCGTGATGGTCAATCCACATCAGCCGGATCAAATCTTTGCGCTTCGGGCACGCCGGCGATCTCTTCCGCCAGATGCCCGTCAGCGATCCATTGCTTCAGCCCATCACGATAAGGTGGTGTAACCATGGCGTAAACATCGTCGCGCAGGATTTCCTGCGAGGTGTGGATAATGTCACGCATCGACATGCTTTCCATGATGACCCCGCTTTTGTCGTCGGGTCGTACTTTCAGGCCGCGCGCATCCATCAATTCGTCAACCGGCACGCCGAGAAAATCAAAGCTGTAGCCGAGCGGCCTGACGTACATGACTTCCGAACATTCGCCGACGACGACACCGTCATGGCGGCGCTCACCGATAAACTTTTTGAAATAGC
>JANRAT010000271.1 GCA_030727885.1 Rhodospirillales bacterium
ACCAGGCGGCGCATGTTGTAGGTCAGGTTCTTCAGTCCGATCCTCGCCTTGGCTCCGCTAGGATAATCGCATGTCGATACTCGTATATCTCATTCCGGTGGCGTTAATGCTGGGGCTGGTTGGCCTTGCCGCTTTCATGTGGTGCCTGAGATCCGGGCAGTTCGAGGATCTCGACGGCGCCGCCAGACGCATTTTGCTTGATGATGAAGAGCGGCCCGGAGAATAATCGGGCCCTGTTGCAAGCATCGGGAGCAATCACACGTGCTGAGTTTCCTGAAAAGAATTTTCCGTTTCTTTGATGCGGCCGCCAAGCGCTATGAGACCAAGTGCATCCATTGTGGTCATGTCATGCAGGGGGTGCCGCAAACCTGCGAAAAATGCGGCATGGAACAAATAGGCTCACGCCAGTAACCGTATTCGCTGCGGCATCCTGTCTGCACGCCATCAGAATCCGGAACAATTTGCTGATCCGCTATTGCGTTGACGTTGGGCGTCGATAGGATGCGTCCATGGTGCAGCGCAGTATACGGGGTTACAGCATATGGATCTGACGTTCGGCGGCATTTTGCTCCTGGGCTTCGTTATTGGCCTGCAACATGCGCTGGAAGCGGATCATGTCGCAGCGGTCTCGTCGATTGCATCGGGCGAAACGACACTGAAAAAGATTGTCGCACATGGCCTGCTCTGGGGGCTTGGCCATACCCTGACCCTGGGTGCCGTTGCCGGGACGGCGATCTATCTGGGCCGGGCCATAGATGCGGACGCCGCCGGATGGCTGGAATTTGCCGTTGGCGTCATGCTTGTGTTGCTGGGCGGGCAGGTAATCTGGCGAATCGTCAAGGAACGCATTCATTTTCACAGCCATAAACATGCGGACGGCACTCTGCACCTGCACTTGCACAGTCATGCCGGTGAAAAGGCCCCGCATAATCCGAATGCCCACAAGCACGCACACCCGGAACGCCTGCCGTGGCGCACGCTCTGTGTCGGCCTGATGCATGGCATGGCAGGCTCGGCGGCGCTCGTCGTGCTCAGTGCGTCGACCGTCGGTGATCCGCTCGTCGGCATGGGTTATGTGATTGTTTTCGGTGTTGGATCGATGACGGGCATGGGCTTGCTGTCGATGGTGATCGCGGTGCCGCTCGGCTACACGGCGAAAACCCTGACCTGGGCCAACCGCTTCCTGCAGGGCGGGATCGGCGTTGTCACTGCCGGTCTTGGCTTCGTCGTCATGTACAATACGCAGCTGGCTAGACTTTTCTGGTGATTAACCAGTTAAAGTGCTGTTGCCGGTCTTCGCATTAACCCGTTTATAACGCCCTTCAGGCATAAAACGGTATGGCCCGTAAAAAATCGACACGATCAAACGCAAAGAAAACCGCCACGCCCCCATTGTGGAAGCGTCTCGGCAAGTGGCTGGGTGCAATTATGGTGTGGGGGCTGATCATCGGCCTTTTTGTCATTGGCTGGTTTTACACCGGTCTGCCGGATGTCGAGGATTCGCTGGCGCCCTCAAGACGACCGACAATCTGGATCATGGCCGCCGACAATACGGAAATCGGCAGCGTCGGCGATCTGTACGGGATGCCGGTCAAGCTGACCGATCTGCCTGCGTCCCTGCCACAGGCCGTCATCGCCACTGAAGACCGGCGCTTTTACAACCATTTCGGCATCGATCTGATTGGTCTGACCAGAGCCATGGTCACCAATATCCGCGCCGGCAGGATTGTGCAGGGCGGCAGCACGATCACCCAGCAGGTTGCCAAGAATCTGTTCCTCAGCTCCGAGCGCACCTTCAAGCGGAAAATCCAGGAAGTGATGCTGGCCCTTTGGCTGGAAAACAGGTTTTCGAAAGACCAGATTCTGGAACTGTATCTTAACCGTGTTTATCTGGGCGGCGGCACCTATGGGGTCGATGCCGCGGCGCACAGATATTTCAACCGGCCGGCTTCGGCGCTGAACATCTGGCAGTCGGCGATGCTGGCAGGTCTGCTGAAAGCGCCCAGCCGCTACAATCCGCACAATGATGATGAACGGGCTGACAAGCGGACCCGGGTGGTTCTCGCCAATATGGTTGCCGCCGGCTATCTGACCGAGGATCAGGCGAAAAAAGCCGAGACCACGTCCGGGCAGGGTACGACGCCGCGACCGGGCCAGCTGGCACCTTATTTCGTCGACTGGGTGCTCGATCAGGTGCGTGATTTCGTCAGCGCCCGTGACCGCGATCTGATCATCAAAACCACGCTTGACCGGGGCGACCAGATGGAAGCCGAACGCGCGCTGACCTCGGTGCTGTCGAAAGTCGGCAAAACCAGAAAAATCGGCGACGGCGCTGTCCTGCTGATGACGCCCGAAGGTGCGGTTCGTGCCATGGTCGGTGGAAAGAATTATGAGCAAAGCCAGTTCAACCGGGCCACACAGGCGCATCGCCAGCCGGGTTCAGCGTTCAAGCCGGTGGTCTATCTGGCCGGTCTTGAAGCGGGCATCAAGCCGGATGACCTGATCGACGATGCGCCGATCAAGATCGGCAACTGGGAACCCAGCAATTTCAACGGCAAATTCGCCGGACCGACGACGATGTCGGACGGGCTGGCCAACTCCGTCAATACGGTGGCCGTGCGCATTGCCCTGAAAGCGGGCATCGGCCGGGTTGCCGATGATGCGCGCGCACTCGGAATGGATCCGGGCGAGAAGCCAGATGCCTCGATTGCCCTTGGTACGGTGGATACCACCTTGCTTGACCTGTCCTCGGCTTACGCTTCGTTCGTCAATGGTGGCCATGGGGTGTTACCCTACGGGATTGAGGAAATTCGCGATGTTGGCGGCGAGATTCTTTACAAGCGCAGCGGCTCAGGATCGGGACAGGTTGTGCCGCCGCAGTTTATCGGTCCGATGAACCGCATGATGCAGCGGGTGATCACAAGCGGTACCGGCAAGGCTGCCGCCTTCGGGCATGACGCCGCCGGCAAGACCGGCACGTCGCAAAATTACAGGGATGCCTGGTTCGTCGGCTTCAGTGCCGATTATGTCGCCGGCGTCTGGCTCGGCAACGATAACGGCGATCCCATGAAAGGGGTTACCGGAGGCAGCTATCCGGCCCGCATCTGGCGGGACGTCATGGCAAAAGCGCATCAGGGCTTGCCCGCCCGGGAATTGCCGATCCCATCGGATAATCGCGGGTTCTTTGAAAAACTGTTAGGCAGCCTTGAAAACGTGAAGCAGGACGTGAAGAAAGCGATCA
>JANRAT010000272.1 GCA_030727885.1 Rhodospirillales bacterium
CATCTGGACCATGTATGCCAAGGGTGAGCGAGACGTCTATGGACAGACCCTGCCCGAAGGCCTGCAGAAAAACGACAAGTTGCCGGGGACCATTCTGACGCCGACCACCAAGGGTGCCGTCGGGGGCCACGACCATCCGATCTCTGCCAAAGAGATCGTCTCTCAGGGGCTGCTGTCACAGGCGCAGTGGGACGAGGCTGCCGCCAAGAGCCTTGCGCTGTTTGCACGTGGTCGTGAGATTGCCGCCAAGAACGGCCTGATACTGGTCGACACAAAATATGAATTCGGCCTTGATGAAAACGGTGTCGTAACCATTGCCGACGAAATCCACACTCCGGATTCCAGCCGCTACTGGGAAGCCGCAAGCTATCCCGAGCGGCATGCCGCGGGCGACGAGCCGGTCAGCCTGGACAAGGAGTTTCTCAGGCTCTGGATCCGTGCGCGGTGCAACCCCTATACCGACCCGTTGCCAACCATCCCCGGTGAAACGCTGATCGAATTTTCCAACAAATATGTCTCGCTCTATGAGCGGATTACCGGTCGCACGTTTGAGCGCAGCGATCCCGGTCAGCCGGTTCGTGACCGCATCCATGCGGCGCTGGCCAAGGCATTGCCGGAATATTTCTAGTTTCCAGAAAGAACCGACGGCGCATGATCCCGGCCAGCTGAATACACCACCCCAGCGTCAATGCGAACGGCCTAGTCTGTTTCCATGCCGCTGTTGGCCAATTCTGCTTCTTCTGCTTCCTGCGGTTCAGGCTCCCGCGCCACGCCACGCCTTTCTTCTCCGCTGTACGCTGCTTTCCTGCGACGACGGTCTGGCCCCATGAAATTGTCAGATTTTATGAATGTACGAGGATGGTCGATAATAGAAACGATCCGCTTGTACAACGTCAGCGGCACCACCGGCTTGGTCAGAAATTCGTTCACACCGCTGTTCAGGGCATTCACGACACGGTGATGCTCCGTATAGCCGGTCAGCATTATGATCGGAATCACTTTAATCTTATCATTTTCTGAATGGCGGACGCTTTTGATGAACTCGATGCCGTTCATCAGATTCATATCAAAATCGCAAAGAATTATATCTACATCGGTGTGTTCAAGAAGCCTCATTCCCGAAACACCGTCCTCAACCATATGCATTTCGCGTAAGCGGAATGAATGCAGGATGGACTTTACCAGACGCTGCGATAGCAGATTATCTTCAAGAATAAGGAAGCTTAAGGCCGAAATGTCATATGCAGGTAATGCCAAATCTGCGTCCCCGGTAGATGTTCCCCGCAAAGTCCGGCCCGTCGATACACGGCCATCCTTCAATTTCTTTTTTAAAGTTTACCCCTTTGGCAACCGGTCGTCACCCAGTTCAGCGTCCGATGCCATAGGCATGCTAATCCCGCCCTGTCTGAATAAAATCGGCAAACAGTGCCATCAACATCAATTTAATGGAACGAAACATTCTATTGAAATGTAACGGCCGTTACATAATAATAATGCATGACAGAAATTTCATGGCTCCTGCTGACCTATAAAATCCCGCCTGAGCCCGCCGCCAAACGCATGGCGGTCTGGCGCAGGCTGAAGGGTATGGGGGCCGTTTATCTGCAGAACGGGGTCTGTCTTCTACCCAAGACCACCGATCATATCCGTCGTCTCAAGATGATTGAGAACGACATCGCCGAAGCCAACGGAGACTGCGTCATCCTGGAAACCCTCGCACTCGACGACAGCCAGCAGGATAAGGTCATCGGCCGGTTCAAACGTGATCGCGATGATGCCTATGAGGAATTTCTCGACAAATGCGACGATTTCGAACGCGAAGTCGCCAAGGAAGTCGCCGCCAAACACTTTACCTTTGCCGAGCTTGAAGAAAACGACGTCGATCTGAAAAAACTGCAGGGCTGGCTGACCAAGATCAAGGCGCTCGACTTCTATGGGGCCGCGCAATCCACCGAAGCCGACGCTCGCCTGAAGGCATGCGAGGTCATCCTTGATGACTATGCCCAACGGGTCTTTGAAGCGCATGAGGAAAATGCGCAATGAATGCCCTTTAACAATGTTCGGCATTTGTGCCGATAGCGACGCAAGAGAGGACTACTGATGATTGCATGGTCTACCGCAGCGCCATCCATCGGCGCAGCTTTTGCCGCCTCGCTTGTCGAAGTGGTCGAAGCATTCACTATCATTCTGGCCGTCGCCGCGCTGCGCGGCTGGCGCCCGGCGGTCTTCGGGACCTTTGCCGCCCTGATTGTTCTGGCCGCCATTGTGGTTGTTCTGGGACCGCTGCTCGAACTGGTTCCCTTGAACGTCTTGCAGCTCGTCATCGGCATCATGCTTTTGCTGTTCGGCATCGGCTGGCTTCGCAAAGCCTCTTTGCGCGCCGGCGGGGTCATCGCGTTGCATGACGAAGACGCCATTTTCGCTAAGGAAACCGCACTTTTGACAGAAGAAGCCAAGCGCAAGTTGACTTCGCTCAACTGGATTGCCGGCATCGCCGCATTCAAGGCCGTATTGCTGGAAGGGCTGGAGGTTGTCTTTATCGTTATTGCGGTTGGCGCCGGCAAGGGTCTGCTGATCCCGGCCAGCATAGGGGCTCTGGCAGCCTGCGCGCTGGTCCTGATAGTCGGCACGATCATCCATCGCCCGTTATCGAAGGTGCCGGAAAATACCCTCAAGTTCGGCGTTGGCGTCATGCTGTCGGGCTTCGGCGTGTTCTGGACCGGCGAAGGACTTGGCATTGAATGGCCCGGGCATGATCTGGCGCTGCTTGTGTTCGTCACCGTGTTTCTGGCAACCGGCCTGCTCGCCGCTCGCCTGGTCAAGGGACCTGTCGCAAATCCCCCGATGGAGGCTGCATGATGTCGATACTCAAGGATGTTTTTGTTGAACTGTTTTCCATGTTCGTCGGCGATGCCCGGCTGACGATCTCGATCCTGATCCTTGTTGGCATCGTTGCCGCACTGGCTTCGGGCGGAGTGCTGCTGATCGGCTGCCTTGCGATCCTGATCGAAAGCGTACTGCGGGAAGCCAGAGTCCGGCGACGCCGCTGAGTGTGCAGGGTTCGCCCTGAGACGCTGGGCGTCAGAAAACCTTCATATGCATAATGACGCCCGCGGCCTTATGGTTGGTTACAATCGATTTTACGCACCCAAAATGTAAACTAATTTACATTTTACATAAGGCTTACTATTCTGCCCGCAAGGAACACTCAAGAAC
>JANRAT010000273.1 GCA_030727885.1 Rhodospirillales bacterium
GCCCGTGACCGTTTGAGAGTTTGCATTGGCCGGAATGTTCAGATGAAGCTGCTGTATTCCCAGCGTGACCTCTTCCGGAGAAGCTTCAATGCCTTTGGCGACGCGTTTCTCACGAACATAGAGAATGTAAACGCCATCGTCCGTTGTGACTGGAGATGACATCTGGCCTGGTTCCAGTCTGGATACAATGCTGCCGATATTCTGGCCCAGGTCGGATGCCAGGTTCCAACCCAAATCACCGCCATCCTTGGCAGAGGCTGATTCAGAAAAGTTTTGTGCAATCTGCGGCCAGCTGGCTCCAGCGGTCAATTGCGCATGAATTCTTTGCGCGATCTGAATGACTTCATTTTTAGGCTTTTCATCGTAGGCAAGAAAAATTTCACTAACCAGATATTCGGGTTTACCTGCATTTTCCTTCATCTTGGTGATGACATCTTCGACTTCTTGATCAGATACGGTTGCGACGTTTCTGAACAATGTACTGATGACACCGATCCATGACAATTCAGCAACCAATTGCTGTTTAAGGGATTCCGGGTCTACGCCATGGGATAACAGCATTTGATCCATTTGCCCGGACGGAATCTTGTTCTGTCGCTCAAGATCATCGATGGCTTTTTTGATATCCTCGTCCGGGACAGTAATGTTAAGCCGTTTGGCTTCCTGAAGGCGCAATTTCTCGGCGATGAGACGGCGCAATATATCCGGTGCAATCCGTTGTTGGGTTTCAACGGTATTGGGGAGGTTGGAAAACGTGATAACACTTAAAATTCTTTGTGAGAGGTCATAAATAGATATCACATCATCATTCACAACCGCGGCGATATTGAGCGAGTTTTGACTTTGAGCAGGACTAATCGGAACGCAATTGACACCGAACGCCATGACCAGGACGAAAATAATTCTGCGGCAAAATTTATTTGATCTGTTCATAATTCCCCGAGCCTCATTGTGATAGGGAAGCGCCGGAATGGACTTCGCCTAGCGTTTTGAACACTAAGGTGAAGGTAATGGAATCGGATGGTCTCAGGTCCCTGTCTTCGAAAAAGGACCGGGCAAGTCGGGTTGTAAACTTAAAACATTCATCTTCATAGACAGCATTCAATCCCAGAGAACGGAGGTCAGATGCTGTTAAATCTTCTCTGGCTGAGAAAGCTGTAGACCAATTTCTATTGATTTGTGAGCTGATGGTTCCGTTAATTTCTTCCCTGCCAGAAAATTCACTGCCGTTCTGCTGATTGATGAAAATATAATCTGTATTTAGACGCAATGCTGGCGAGCCAATGGTTGCGGTAACCTCGTTTCGCTGAGGAGAGAGATTATCCGGGCTGAACTGAGACCTGTATATCAAGTTTAGATACCTTTTCGGTGTAATCTGAACGCGACCTACGATGTCAGAGAAATGATCTCCAGGGTTGGTGGATTGATCAATAGAGTTGTCAACACGCGGTCGATAGGATTGACCAAGGAATACTGACGAGCTTCCTTCCTTGTTACCCGTCAGAACCCAATTCATCCCATAATTTAACCGCGTGCCGCTATCAACCCGGTCAAAGCCATCATACCTGTTGTCCTGAAAAAGGTTGGTTTCATCAAATTCAATTTCCTGACTGTCTTCATTCGGGATTTTGTCAGGATTGCCGCCATTGGGGGCAACCACGATGGATGCCAATGGCTCAATCATCTGACTGAATTTCTCGCCTGGTCTTATTAACGGCAACCGCCACGACACTGAAGTGCGTGGGACAATGCGTCCGCTTGTCCCGGTGTAATTTGCACCATTCGCCCTTTCGACGTTTGACGCATGGTATGCGTCGGCAGCCAAGGAAACGGATACATTGTACAATTCGCCGTATGAGCCATTAAAGGGGCGGTCCCAACGAGGCCTGAATGCCATACGCCGGGTATCCGTGCCAGTATCCCGGTAAAGATTCAGGGCATTTAAATCAAAGGAAGAAAATCCGCCTAGTCTGTCGCGTTTGCCCACATAGTTGAAATCATACATTGGCGCGACTATCGGGGAACTGCCTGGAATAGAATCCTGTCGCAGATCGTCGAACGAATAAGTATTGACCGACTGATAGCTCTGTCCCCTGAAACCTTCCAGATATCCCCTTGATACAAGTACAGGATCTGTATCGAAGCCATATCGGCGGGTAAATGTGTCGTCGGATGACGTTTCTACATCGAGGCCCGCACGCCAGGTTGAATCCATCCGATATTGGCTTTTTAATTTGAAATACCCTCTGAAACCACGGTCCGGGTCATCACCGACAAAGCTTCCAAACGAATTGATAAAACCCTCCTTGAAATTCTTGCGATATTGGCCCGTTGCCCCCTGACCACCATCAGTAGAGAGCATCGGTGTGAGAGTTGCATCCTGGTAATCGTCGATTGCCCAGAAATAGGGGGTGTTTATACGGAAGCCCAAATCGGAAGAATTTGAAAAGCTTGGGGCCAAAAATCCAGAACGTCTTTTAATAGTGGGGTCGGGATGGCTCAGATATGGGGTGTAAGCTACGGGAATGCCATATATCTCTAGCCAGGCGTTCTTGTATGTCACCTGTTTTTGTTCTGAATCATGGATAACCCGAACAGCTTTCAACTGCCACAGTGGCGCTGCACTCGGGTTTTCAGCGCACAAATTACAGGCTGAGTAGACAGCGTTGCTGACTTCGGTGCGCGTGCCGTCAGTTCGTCTGGCACCTGCGCCTGCCACCCTGGATTTATCTTCGAGAACAAGGCCGATGTTATAAATAACACCATCCTTGAGGTCGCCGGTAATTTCCATCTTGTCGCCAAGCAGTACCTTGCCGGTGATATCCGTCATTGAGACGTTGCCGTCGGCAATGACAATATCGGTTTTTTGATTATATGTGATCTTGTCGGCGAGCAACGAACGTCCGCCATAACCAACTTCGACATTTCCGGTGGCAATAATGAGGCCCAGATCCCGGTCAAAGGTCATGGAGTCAGCGCTTAACTCAGCTGGCACCTGACTTTTATTCTTGCCCGAGGCTTTGATTTTCGGCGCGGTTGAAGAAGGCGTGCCTTGGGCAGTTTTGCTGATTGCCGGTGCTGTGATGACATTGTCTGCGGGTTGTTCGCCGAACAGGACCCCAAGAGGTTTGGCATTGGTCGCGTTGGCTGCGGGCCGGCTCTGGACACGGGAAGCAGGATGAATTTCCTGGGCTTCAAT
>JANRAT010000274.1 GCA_030727885.1 Rhodospirillales bacterium
GATCAAGACCGTGCGGCTCGGCCGTGACCGGGCCGAGGCCGGCGTCCTCCAGCAATTCTGCGGTTCTCGCCGCCAGTTCGGGCGCGCCCGGTGCCGGATAGGTCATCTTGTAAAGCGCCGCCGGGAAGCCGGAAAAATCATAAATGGTTTCCGGGTTTTTGGCATTGGAGACATGCGGCGTGCGTGTTTCCCAGTGCGCAGAGACGGCAAGAATGGCGCGGGGCCGCTCGACCGTTTCTGACAGTTTGCACAAGAACGCCTGCACCGGCGAGGGATCCAGAATGACGCTGGGCGCACCGTGCGAGACGAAAAGGCTGGGGATCGACATCGTGGAAATCCTTGTTAAAGGGGTGGGGCGACAGCCGCAGGAAACAGCCGCCGCCCCGGGGGGATTATGGGAAACTTACCTTAGTTGCTCGATGCCGCGTTATTGTCGGGCAGGATCGGCAGCGCAATATCACCTTTCGAGATGGCCAGTGCACCCCCACCCAGCAGACCCTGCACGATCGAGGCGAGGATCAGGCCCAGCGGGTATTCCCAGCCGCCGCCCTTGGCGCTGAAGACCCAACCGTTCGGCACGTGCTGCATCATCGCGCCGATCAGCAGCGGCACCATCGCAAAGGCAACAAGACGCGTCTGGAAACCGATGATCAGGGCGAGGCCGGCCAGCGTCTCGGCGGCGATCACGACATAGGCAAGCGCGCCCGGATAGCCGATGCTTTCGAAGTACTGATAGGTCCCGGCCGGCGTAAAGGTCAGGTATTTGAGAATGAAACCGTGCGACAGAAACATGACGCCGAGTGAAACGCGAAGCACGAGTGCCGCCAGCGGTGCCGTGCCT
Organism: Rhodospirillales bacterium; assembly: GCA_030727885.1. Lineage (GTDB taxonomy): Bacteria > Pseudomonadota > Alphaproteobacteria > Rhodospirillales > Casp-alpha2 > UBA4479. The sequence continues at coordinate 842 of JANRAT010000274.1, forward strand.
GAATTGATGTTTTGGTTGCTCATAATATTTGTCCTCGTCTTTGATCTAGAAGCGAAGAGCCCCTTGCCCGTCGCGTTGAGACAGACATTAGGCCTTTCTTTCTTGCAATGATATTCACTATTATCGCAGTATTGATTTGCATTTTTGCAAACACCCATATTGAACCGAGGCGGCACGATGTCCTTTCAGTGGGATGATTTACGGATGTTTCTGGCGATTGCCCGAACCGGCACGCTGAGCGGCGCGGCGAAGCAGATGGGCGTCAATCATTCGACCGTGTTCCGTCGCATCAACGGTTTTGAGGACGGACTTGGGGTGCGGCTGTTCGAGCGACTTGGCAGCGGCTATGCGCTGACCATCGCCGGTGAGGAAATGCGCGCCTCGGCGGAACGGGTCGAGCGCGAGATCGATCGTCTGGACCGGCGCATCACCGGTCAGGATCTTCGGCTTGAGGGCACTCTGGTCGTCACCACCACCGATACCGTTGTCGAAAACATGCTGGGCCCGTATCTCGCGGCGTTCAAGCAAGCCTACCCCGGCATCACCCTTGATCTGGTGCTCGACAACCAGCACATCAATCTGTCGAAGCGGCAGGCCGATGTCGCCGTCAGACCGACCATGAGCCCGCCGGAAACGCTGGTCGGGCGCCGGATTTCCGGCCTCGCCTTCGCCCCCTATGCAGCCAAGAGCTACATGAAGGGGCGCACACTTGATCTGGCGGCGCTCGACTGGCTCGCGGTCGATGACAGCCTTGCCCACCTGGCTGCAGACAAATGGTTCCGCAAGACCCTGCCCGGTGCCCATGTGGCGATGCGCACCAACAGTCTGCTCGGCATTCTGCACGGCTGCGAAGCCGGCATGGGAGCGGCCCTGCTGCCCTGCTTCATGGGCGACACCCGTAAAAAGATGCTGCGCCTCGGCGGCATCATTCCGCAAGCCGCCAGTGCGTTCTGGCTGCTGACGCACGAGGATCTGCGCCACACCGCCCGGGTCCGCGCCTTCATGGATTTCATGGGCGATGCATTGATGGCCGAGGTTGATCTGCTGGAAGGGCGAGGCGTTTAGGCCCCTCACCCCCGCTTGAGCTAGGACAGGCTCTGTCCTCTCCCCCGTCCGTCATCCTGAACTTGATTCAGGATCCATACCTATACATCGCGATTGTGCCGGAATTTTATGGACCCTGAATCACGTTCAGGGTGACGAAGGTGTTTTATTTGAAGAAGGGAAAACACGCCTTGAAAAATTCAAAACACCAGCGGGGCCTGGTCGGTGACTTCCTTCATGACGAAAAAGGTTCGGGTCTGGCGCACGCCCGGCAAGGCCAGCAGCTTGGTGGCGTGCAGGAGGCTGAAGTCGTTCATGTCGCGGACGCGGATTTTCAGGAAGTAGTCGAAGTCGCCGGCGACCAGATGGCAATCGATGATGAACGGCATTTCCAGCACCGCGCTCTCAAAAGCGGCAAAGCTTTCCGGCGTCGAGCGATCCAGCACCACGCCGACCAGCACCAGTGCGCCAAGGCCGACCCGGTCCGGCACGACGTTGGCGCGGGTGCCGGCGATGTAGCCCTGCTCAAAAAGGCGCTGCGTACGGCGGTGACAGGTCGCGGGGCTGGTGTTGGTCTGGGCTGCCAGATCGGCGTTCGAAAGGCGGCCATCGGCCTGCAGGGCACGGAGAATCCGCATATCGGTACGATCCAGCTCGGTCATATGGAATTTTCTCTCATAAATCTAATTATTTATAATATAATCATTCATTATATTACACTCCATGATTTTTTAACACATATTTTGCATTAATTTTGAGAGCACCTTTCCGGGTTTTTCTACTACTGTTTTGATCAACATTGATCAGCCAAAACATTACGGAAACCCACAGGAGCCCTCATGCTTGAAAAATTTGAACGCTACCCGCTGACCTTCGGCCCGACGCCGATCGAAAAGCTCAGCCGCCTTTCCGAGCACCTCGGTAACAAGGTCGAGATTTACGCCAAGCGTGAAGACTGCAATTCCGGTCTCGCCTACGGTGGCAACAAGGTGCGGAAAATGGAATACATCGTACCGGACGCGCTGGCGTCGAACGCCGACACGCTGGTCACCATCGGTGGCGTGCAGTCGAACCACACCCGTCAGGTCGCCGCCATTGCCGCCAAGATCGGCATGAAATGCCATCTGGTGCAGGAAAGCTGGGTGCCGCACCACGACGCCGTCTATGACCGGGTCGGCAACATTCTGCTGAGCCGCATCCTGGGTGCCGAAATTGAAATGATCGACGAAGGCTTCGACATCGGCATTCGCCAGAGCTGGGAAAACGCCCTTGAACACGTCAAGGCCAATGGCGGCAAACCCTACGCCATT
>JANRAT010000275.1 GCA_030727885.1 Rhodospirillales bacterium
CTGTTTGTCCTGATGGGTGCCGAATTCCTGGCAATGATTCTGGTCGTCGTCTACGTCGGCGCCGTGGCCGTGCTGTTCATGTTCGTGGTCATGATGCTCGACATCAATTTCGTCGAAATGCGGCAGGGCTTCCTGCAGTACCTGCCGGTCGGCGCGCTGATCGGACTGATCCTGCTGGTCGAATTGCTGATGGCCGTCGGTGCCTGGACCATTTCACCGGAAGCGATTGGCCTCGGATTGTCCCCGGCACCGGCCTTGGATCAGATCACCAACACCCATGCCATCGGCCAGATAATGTACACCAAGTATGTTTATCTGTTCCAGACGTCCGGGATGGTGCTGCTGGTCGCCATGGTCGGCGCCATCGTGCTCACGCATCGCCGTCGCGACGGTGTTCGCAAACAACGCATCAATGATCAGATTGCCCGTGATCCGAAGGACGCGGTGCAGCTGCAGGATGTCGAAATAGGGAAGGGCATCTGATTATGGATATCGGATTGGGTCATTACCTGACTGTTGCAGCGATCCTGTTCACGCTCGGGATCTTCGGGATTTTCCTGAACCGCAAGAACGTCATCGTCATCCTGATGTCGGTTGAGCTGATGCTGCTTGCCGTCAATATCAATCTGGTCGCATTTTCGACGCATCTTGGCGACATGGTCGGGCAGATTTTCGCCATGCTGGTGTTGACCGTGGCGGCTGCCGAAGCGGCCATCGGACTGGCAATCCTGGTCGTCTTCTTCCGTAATCGCGGCACGATTGCCGTCGAAGACATCAACATGATGAAGGGCTGAGGCACTTATAATGATTGAGACAATCCTCGTCTTTCTGCCACTAATCGGCTCGGTTATCGCCGGGGCAATCACGGTGGCCAGTGTCGGTGCCGACAAGCACCGCAAGCATACGCTTGATCTGGCGGCACAGGTTGTCACCTGCACAACGATGTTGAGCGCCGCCCTTTTGGCGGTCGTTATATTTGTCGACGTCGGACTGGATGGCCACGCCCGGACCACCGAGCTGTTCACCTGGATCGCATCGGGATCGTTCGAGCTTTCGTGGGCGCTCAAGGTTGATGCCCTGACCTCGGTGATGATGATCGTCGTCTGCGTTGTCTCGGCGATGGTGCACGTCTATTCCGTCGGCTACATGCATCACGACCCGTCGGTGCCGCGTTTCATGTGCTATCTGAGCCTCTTCACCTTCATGATGCTGATGCTGATCACTGCCGATAATCTGGTGCAGATGTTCTTCGGCTGGGAAGGGGTTGGCCTCGCAAGTTATCTGCTGATCGGTTTCTGGTACAAGAAGCCCAGCGCCAACGCCGCCGCCATCAAGGCTTTCGTCGTCAACCGGGTCGGCGACTTCGGTTTCGCGCTCGGTATTTTCGCAACCTTCATGCTGTTCGACACCATTCATCTTGATACGATCTTTGCCGCCGTGCCGGGTCAGAAAGACACCATCCTGCATGTCTTCGGAACTGACTTTCATGCCATGACGGTCATCTGCCTGTTGCTGTTCGTCGGCGCCATGGGGAAATCGGCTCAGTTGGGCCTGCACACATGGCTGCCTGACGCGATGGAAGGCCCGACACCGGTTTCCGCCCTGATCCATGCCGCAACGATGGTCACCGCCGGCGTCTTCATGGTCGCACGCCTGTCACCGATGTTCGAATATTCCGATACCGCGCTGACCGTCGTCACCATTGTTGGCGCTTCGACAGCGATATTCGCCGCGACCATCGGTTGCGTGCAGAACGACATCAAGCGGGTGATTGCCTATTCGACCTGTTCGCAGCTCGGCTACATGTTCTTTGCCTGCGGTGTATCTGCCTATTCAGCCGGTGTCTTCCATTTGATGACGCACGGTTTCTTCAAGGCGCTGCTGTTCCTTGGCGCCGGCTCGGTGATCCATGCCATGTCGGATGAACAGGACATGCGCAAAATGGGCGGCATCTGGAAAATGATTCCGGTGACCTATGCATTGATGTGGATCGGCTCGCTGGCTTTGGCCGGGGTGCCGCCGTTCGCCGGCTTCTTCTCCAAGGATATCGTGCTGGAAGCCGCATACGCTGCGCATACCGGCGTCGGCAAGTATGCCTTTGCCATGGGTCTGCTGGCAGCGCTGCTGACGGCATTCTATTCCTGGCGTCTGCTGTTCATGACTTTCCACGGCAAGCCGCGTTGTGACGACACGACGCTGGGTCACGTTCACGAAAGCCCGAAAGTCATGATCCTGCCGCTGGTCGTGCTTGCGATTGGTGCCATTGGTGCCGGTTACGTTCCGTACAATCTGATGGTTGGCGAGGGCATGGAGCATTTCTGGGGCGAGGCCATCAAGATTCTGCCGTCGCATACGGCGCTCGAAAACGCCCATCATGTGCCGGCACTGGTGAAGTATGCACCATTGATCGTCGGCGCTATCGGCATCAGCACGGCCTGGCTGTTCTATATCAAACGGCCCGATATTCCGGGCAAGATTGCCGCGCGCTATCAGGGCATTTATCAGTTCCTGCTCAACAAATGGTACTTTGACGAGCTGTACGACAAGATTTTCGTCCGTCCGGCCTTCGCCCTCGGGCGCGGTCTTTGGAAGGGCGGCGATGGCGCCCTGATCGACGGTTGCGGTCCTGATGGTGTCGCGTCAGCAGTCCGTGTCATGGCCAGACGTGTTTCGGCCTTGCAGACCGGTTATCTCTATCACTACGCATTCGCCATGCTGATCGGCGTCGCCGCTCTGGTGAGCTGGTACATGTTCACGAAAGGGGCGTGAGGACAGATGTTCGACTTGCCGTTACTCACAATCCTGACATTCGCACCGCTGGTTGGCGTGCTGGCGATTCTGATCATTCGTCACGACGATGCCGAAGTCGTCGCCACCAATGCGCGGAATGTCGCACTGTTCGTCTCATGCGGCGTGTTCCTGCTTTCGCTGATGCTGTGGTTCGGATTTGATCAAACCACCGCTGAATTCCAATGGGTTGAGAATGTCCCATGGATGACAGACTTCGGCATTGCCTACCATATGGGTGTCGACGGAATTTCTGTGCTGTTCGTCATCCTGACGACGTTGCTGACACCAATCTGCATTCTCGCCAGCTGGACCTCGATCAAGGAACGGGTAAAGGAATACATGATTTGTTTCCTGATCCTGGAAACCTTCATGATCGGCATGTTCTGCGCGCTTGATCTGTTCC
>JANRAT010000276.1 GCA_030727885.1 Rhodospirillales bacterium
TCGCAGGTCCCGAGATAACGCAGGATGGCGCGCAGTTTCCTGACGTAGGCTCCGGCTTCTTCGGGCGTCCGGATATCCGGCTTGGAGACGATTTCCATCAGCACGACACCGGCGCGGTTGAGATCGATCATCGTCCGCCTCGGGTCCAGATCGTGGGTCGACTTGCCGGCATCCTGTTCAAGATGCAGCCGCTCGATGCCGATATCACGGGTCGAACCATCGGCGAGATCAAGCGTGACGACGCCTTCACCGACAATCGGATGCAGATACTGGCTGATCTGATAGCCCTGCGGCAGATCAGCATAAAAATAGTTTTTGCGCTCGAACACCGAGGTCCGGTTGATCTCTGCGCGCAGGCCGAGACCGGTTCTGACCGCCTGCTCGATGGCCATTTCGTTGATCACCGGCAACATCCCGGGCATCGCCGCATCGACCAGCGAGACGTTCTCGTTGGGGGCTGCGCCAAACGTCGTCGGTGCGCCTGAAAACAGTTTCGAGTTGGTCGTCGCCTGCGCATGGATCTCAAGTCCGACGACGACTTCCCAGTCACCCGTATCGCCCTGAATGATATAGCTCATGAGGCATCTCCGACGATCAGACCGGGACGCGCCGTAAATCCGGCGGCGGCTTCAAGCGCGCTGGCAGCACGGAACAGGGTTTCTTCCTGGCAGACACCGGCGATCAGCTGCAGACCGAGCGGCAGACCGTTCTTGTCCAGCCCACCCGGCACCGAAATCGCCGGCAGGCCGGCCAGTGACGCCGGCACCGTGAACACGTCATTCAGATACATGGCAATCGGGTCGTCCATCTTCTCGCCTTCGGCAAACGCGGCACTGGGTGCCGTCGGTGCCAGCAGCACGTCGACGTCTGCGAAGACTTTCTTGAAATCATTGGCGATCAGCGTGCGGACCTGCTGCGCCTTGACGTAGTAGGCATCATAATAACCCGCCGACAGCACGTAGGTGCCGATCAGCACGCGGCGCTGCACTTCGGCACCGAAACCTTTGCCGCGGGTCAGCTCATACATCTCGTCAAGGCTGTCGCCCGGCACACGAAGCCCGTATCGAACCCCGTCATAGCGGGCCAGATTGCTGGAGGCTTCGGCAGGGGCGACAATGTAATAGGTCGGCAGTGCGTATTTGGTATGCGGCAGCGAAACCTCGACGATTTCCGCGCCCATGTCCTTGAGCCACGCAGCCCCCTGATCCCAGAGCTTCTGGATTTCGGCAGGCATGCCGTCCAGCGTGTATTCCTTTGGAATGCCGACCCTGAGGCCCTTGGCATCGCGTGTGCAGGCGGCGCGAAAATCGGGCAACGCCATCGGCAGCGAGGTTGAATCCTTGGCATCGTGCCCAGCCATGATCTGCAACATGATCGCTGCATCCTCGACGGTACGGGTCAGCGGCCCGGCCTGATCAAGGCTTGATGCAAACGCAACCACGCCCCAGCGCGAACAACGTCCGTACGTCGGTTTCATGCCGACAAGTCCGGTAAACGAGGCCGGCTGACGGATTGATCCGCCGGTGTCGGTGCCGGTGGCGGCAATTGCCAGCCCGCCGGAAACCGCAGCAACGGAACCACCGGACGAGCCGCCCGGCACCAGATTGGCGTTGGCGCCCTTGGGGGTCCAAGGGTTTTTGACCGAGCCGAAGTATGACGTGATGTTGGCCGAGCCCATGGCGAATTCGTCGAGGTTGGTCTTGCCGAGCATCACCGAGCCGGCATCGCGGAGCTTGCCGCTGACGGTGCTCTCATAGGCCGGAACGAAGTTTTCCAGAATGTGCGACGCCGCCGTTGTTCTGACACCCTCGGTGCAGAACAGATCCTTCATGGCAATCGGCACACCGTCCATCGGTCCTTTGGCATCACCCGCTTTACGGCGCGCATCGGACTTGGCGGCGCGATCACGCGCCAGCCCTGGCGTTTCCGTGATGAACGCATTCAGCGTGCGGCCGGCTTCCATCGCCGCAATAAAGGCATCGGTCAGCTCGACCGAAGAAACCTCGCCCTTGCCAAGGGCGTCGGCAGCGGAAGCAATTGTCCAGTCGCGAAGATCGCTCATTCGACCACCTTCGGCACGGCAAAGAACGTGCCCTCTCCATCCGGCGCATTGGCCAGAACCCTGTCAGCAATCGCCCCGTCACTGACGACATCGGGACGCATCGGTGTGGCAACGTCGACGACACTGGTCATCGGCGCAACACCCTTGGTATCGACCTCGGCCAGTTGCTCGACCCAGCCGACGATATTGTTCAGCTCGCCGGCAAGCGATTCCAGACGTTCCTCAGGAACACGAATTCGCGCCAGGAACGCGATCTTCAGGACATCGTCCTTGGATAGCGACATTGAGTGCTCCGAAAGCCTTGAGTGGTGTCAATTAGCGGGCGGAAACTAACACTGCACCCGCATATCGGCAAGACGCTAGCGCGTCAATTCGCCTGTGCGAAAATATCGTCCCAGGCCTTGTCTGACCAGTGGGTCATGGCAATTTCCAGTGCCGATGCCAGTGCTCTGGAAACATCAGTGGCCGGCAGTGACGCCATGCTTCCTTTTTTTCTGGCGTATTTTTCATCTGACAAGCTGTCAAAACTCACTTCGCCCTTGTCCAGATCAAACATCAGTATCGTCGAAAACACATCCGACAAAGCGTGCACGCCTTCAAGCAAATCGACGTTGATCTGAAAAACCCGTTGCTTGTTGGAGCCGTCGAACGGCACTTCCGTCATGAACATCTGCGCCGGGAACCTGATCCGGACATTGCCGCGTTCACAGACGATATTGACCTCGTAATCGGAGGCTCTGAAACTGTCGCTCTTGGTATCGGCATCGCCGGATACTTTACCGATGAAATGAATTCGATAGCCGCACCTGAGCTTTGCGCCCAGCCGCATTTCACCGGTGACATCATCGTCTATCGCCCCGTCAATGATCGGTGAAAGGACCGTCCCATAGACAAAGCCAAGAGGCCGGCCTTTTTCGACCACGGCAAGCCATGCCGTCTTGCCGGCGCGACCAATCACCTGAACGACATCGCCGCTTTTCAGGCTTTTGACGCGTTTGCCTTCGGTTTCGGGGGTCGCGCGGACCATAGCGTCTTTTTCAACCAGATAGCGCCCGGGTGCCGGCGTAACCGTTGAGCCCATAAAATCCATTTCTGCGGCATAGGCGC
>JANRAT010000277.1 GCA_030727885.1 Rhodospirillales bacterium
GGTCTACATCGGTCATGCCGACGCCATAAAGCCTTTGCTCAGTGTTTATGAGAACGTCGCCTTCTGGGCCGAGCTTTCCGGCCATGCCGGGACAACCCCGGAAGCTGCCATGCAGACGTTTGCCATCGATCACCTGCAGGAGTTGCCGGCGCGCTATCTGTCGGCCGGACAGCGCCGCCGTGTCGGCTTGTGCCGCATGCTGACACAGGGCGCACAATTGTGGCTGCTGGACGAGCCGACCACGGCGCTGGATCAGGCGACCACCGATGTGCTGACCCATGTCATTGAGAAGCATCGGCAAAATGGCGGCATGGTAGCGATCTCGACGCATGGCGAAATGGGCCTCGGCAATTCACAAACCCTCACTCTGACACATCCCATGGCGCACGTATCATGAAAGGGCTGATGGCCATTTTCCGGCGCGAACTGCGGCTGGCCATGCGGCAAAGCACCGACAGTGCGATGGTTGTGGCGTTCTTCATCATTGCCGTGGTTCTGTTTGCTTTTGGCGTCGGTCCGGAACCGAACATGCTGGCCAAGATCGGCCCCGGCGTGATCTGGGTCGCGGCCCTGCTGGCGGCGATGCTGTCGATGGACCGCCTGTTTCAGAGCGATCATGACGACGGCACGCTGGAACTGCTGGTGCTGGCCCCGGTGGCGCTCGAACTGACGGTCTGCGTCAAGATTCTGGTGCACTGGCTGACCACCGGTCTGCCGCTGATCATCGCCGCCCCGTTATTGTTCGTAATGATGAATGTCCCGACCGAGATCTGGCCGGTGATGCTGTATACCCTGTTGCTCGGCACGCCGGTTTTGAGTCTGATCGGCAGTGTCGGTGCGGCGCTGGTGCTTGGGGCGCGCCGCGGCGGGGTACTGCTGTCACTGCTGGTGTTGCCGTTGCTGATCCCTGTATTGATCTTTGCCGTCGGTGCCGGTGACGCGGTACTGTTCGGTCAGGGTGCAAAGGCCAATCTTTTGCTGCTGGGTGGCATGTTCCTGGCATCGCTGGCGCTGGCACCGTGGGCCACGGCTCAGGCCTTGCGCGAAGCGGTGGCATAGGGCATTTCGGGTGTTATAACTGCGAGGGTCCAGAAAGGCCGTTAGTGAAATGAAGATGCTGCACCAGTTCGCCAATCCGACGCGCTTTCTGCGTCTCAGCACCCGGGTTGAACCGTGGGCGCTCGTCGTCACGGTCGTGTGCTTTGCGCTTGGTCTGTATTACGCCCTGTTTTCCTCGCCGGTCGACTATCAGCAGGGGCATACGGTGCGGATCATGTATATCCATGTGCCGGCGGCCTGGATGGCGTTGTTCTGCTATACGGCGATGGCGGTCAGTGCAGCGGTGGCGCTGATCTGGAAACACGCTCTGGCCGATGTCGCGGCCAAGTCGACGGCGCCGATCGGGGCTGTCTTCACATTGCTGGCGCTGGTCACAGGCTCGCTCTGGGGCAAGCCGATGTGGGGCACCTGGTGGGTCTGGGATGCCCGGCTGACGTCGATGCTGGTGTTGTTCTTTTTGTATCTGGGTTATATGGCGCTCCGGGATGCCTTCGATGATCCGGCACGTGGTGCCCGGGCCTCGTCGATTCTGGTAATCGTCGGCTTCGTCAACGTGCCGATCATCAAGTTTTCGGTCGACTGGTGGAATACCCTGCATCAGCCGTCGAGCGTGTTTCGTATGGGTGGTCCGAAGATTCACCCCGATATGCTGGTGCCATTGCTTTTGATGGCGGCGGCGTTTCAGTTTTACTATTTCTGGCTGCTGCTGGTGCGCATGCGCCGGGAGTTGATGGCACAGCGGTTGCGCGCCCTCCGGCATCGTCAGGCAGAGCATTAAAAGGATTATGAGTTCGTGACCGATACGTACAGCATTCTCTCCATGACCGAACACGCCGGTTACGTGTGGCCGTGCTATGCATTGGCCGCAGTTCTTTTGATTGGTCTGGTCGTGAGCAGCCTGAACGGGCTCAGGAAAACACGGATCGAGCTCGAACAGGCCGAGAAAAATATAGTGAGAACACCACAGTGAAACGTAAACATAAACGCCTGACGTTTGTCATTATCGCGCTGTTGTTGCTGGGCGGTGCGGCGGCGCTTGTGCTGTCGGCGTTTGAGGAAAACATTGTCTTCTTCATGAGCCCGACCGATGTTGCCGCCGACAAAGTGCCGCACGACCGGCGCTTCCGTCTGGGCGGACTGGTCGAGGAAGGCAGCGTTGACCGCTCTGCCGGCAAGACCGTGACCTTCCGCATTACGGATCTGAGCAATTCGGTCAACGTCAGCTATACCGGGATTTTGCCGGATCTGTTTCGCGAAGGTCAGGGTGTCGTCAGCGAAGGCAAGATGGTCGGCAATCTTTTCGTGGCCGATGAAGTGCTGGCCAAGCACGATGAAAACTATATGCCGCCCGAGGTCGCCGACGCGCTGAAGAAATCCGGGCAGTGGAAAGGAAACGCGAAATGATCGCCGAACTTGGACATTTTGCGCTGATCCTGGCGCTGCTGATCGCCATTGTGCAGGGCGTCTTTCCAATGTGGGGAGCGTGGCGAAATTATGCCCCGTGGATGGCCTTGGCCAATCAGTCGGCGCTGCTGCAGTTCATCATGGTTGCGATATCTTTCGCCTGTCTGACGTATGCCCATGTGACCTCCGATTTCTCGGTGCTCAATGTGGTGCAGAATTCCCATTCCATGAAACCGATGCTCTATAAGATTTCCGGCGTCTGGGGCAATCACGAAGGCTCTATGCTTTTGTGGGTGCTGATCCTGTCGATCTTCGGTGCCGCCGTTGTTGCCTTCGGGCGCAATCTGCCGCCGGCGCTGAAGGCCCGGGCGCTCGCCGTGCAGGCGCTGATCGCGGTCGGCTTCTATCTTTTCATTCTGCTGACCTCGAACCCGTTTGCGCGGATTTTTCCACCGCCGGCCGACGGTCAGGATCTCAACCCGCTGCTGCAGGACCCCGGCCTCGCCATTCATCCGCCGATGCTCTATCTCGGCTATGTCGGCTTTTCGATGGCCTTCTCGTTCGCCATTGCGGCGCTGATCGAAGGCCGGGTCGATGCGGCGTGGGCACGCTGGGTTCGGCCCTGGACGCTGGCCGCTTGGTGCTTCCTCACCGGTGGCATCGCGCTCGGTTCGTGGTGGGCGTATTACGAGCTGGGTT
>JANRAT010000278.1 GCA_030727885.1 Rhodospirillales bacterium
CGGCCTTTACGGCACTGACGGCGGCCAAAATCGCCGAGGTTCGGGGCCTCAGCCCGACCGAAGTGGCCGGGGCTACGACCGCCAACTTCAAGCGGCTGTTTACCAAGGCCGCCGACGTCATCGATGCGAAAGCCGCCTGAGGGTGGAAACTGCGACGAAAATCACCTTTCTCGGCACTGGGTCTTCCAGCGGCGTGCCCGGTGTCGGTATCGGCTGGGGCAAATGTGACCCGGATAACCCGAAGAACCAGCGCCTGCGTCAGTCGATCCTGGTCGAGACTGGCGGTAAGCGTTTGCTGGTCGACACATCGCCTGATCTCCGCCAGCAGCTGCTGCGGGCGGGTGTCGATGGCGTAGACGCCGTGCTGTATACCCATGCCCATGCAGACCATATGAACGGCATCGACGACCTCAGGGGCGTTAACAAGTTCATGAAACGTGTCTTGCCGGTATATGCCAACGCTGAGACGCATGAGCACATCAAACAGTGCTTCGGCTACACGCTGAAACCACTGCCGGACGATTTCAACGGTGTGTTCGTCCGTCCGGTGCTTGCGATGAATGAGTTCGTTCCGGGCGATGATCTGGACGTCGACGGAGTGCGTGTCGGATCATTTATTCAGGATCATGGATATTCCAAGACGGTCGGATTTCAGTTCACGTCGTGCGTCTATTCGACGGATGTCAAAATGCTCACCGAGGACGTTCTGACGCGTCTCGAGGAGGCTCATCTCGACCTCTGGATCATCGGTGTATTTCGACGCGATGTGCACTGGACGCATGCCCATGTCGATCTGGCGCTGGAGTGGATTGAACGCGTAAAACCGAAAAGGGCGATCCTCACGCACCTCAGTCCGGATCTTGATTATGATGATCTGAAGCTGAATTTGCCGGATCATGTTTTGCCCGCATTCGACGCCATGACGATCGAGCTGAGCCGGCCGGGCGGGGATATCCGGATTTCCGATTGAGGCCGCTGTAGCGCCATTTTATTTTTTTGCCTATGCTCGAACGCATTATGCATATATCCACTAAGTATCTGTTATTAAAAAATATAATATAATTTTCCATAATATACATTATGCGATATTTATAGATATGCGAACGGGGATATGGTGGCCTATTCCCCCTGATTAGAACGCTGTTTGTGAAATGAATGGAAGCTCGGCTGAGCCGTCAGGTGATCCGTCGGGTGATCCGCGGTCCATGCGCAAGCCGGTGTCTAGACCTTGCCGATACCCTTTGCGAACGCACCGAGTTTCACCGGTGCACCGCTGTATGAAAGATCCAGAATGAGGTTGCTCGGCGGCATCAAAATCTCATGGTATGAGATTGCCGTGCCGTCGGCTTCATACCCGTAAACAGTCAGCATGATGCCCAGCACGCCAGCTTCGCAATGCAGTGTTTTAGCGTCTTCCTTGCCGATTTTGGCAAACTGGATGGTCTGCTCGACGTAGGTGTTCGTGACACTGAAATTACGTCTCAGGATCAGTTTGATGTTGGTAAGATCCGGATCGCCCAGCGTGCCGTCTACCAGGGAGCTGAAGCGTGTCGCCGGCAGGTAGATGCGGCTGACACACATTTGCTGATGATCATCTGCGATGGCGCGCGAGATCATCACATAGCCCTTGGGGTCCTTGCCAAGGCCGACGGTCCATGGCCCCTCTTCCTCGACAAGGCGTGCTTCGAGCATCTTTGCAAGTGCCAGCAGATATTGCTTGTCTGTCGGCTGCCGCAAAAACCGGAAATGCCAGAGTTCATCTTCCGGTATGCGGTTTTCGGCGATGAAAGTGCCCTTTCCCTGCAGCCGATTGAGCAGTCCCTGACGGGCCAGTCCACCCAGTGCGCGCTGCGCCGTACCGAGACTGACGCCGAGAAACTTGGCGAGATCGAGTTCCGGCGGGATTCTGTCCCCTACCCGCAAATGACATTCTGCAATGCCGTCGACAATGGCGCGCTGCAGACGTGAATGCTTGGTCAGCAGTTCAATGCCGGGGCGGTTGAAATAGTGATGAATAATCTCGATTACGGGGACATCGTCCGCCGGCGGCGTAATCGGCGGATCGGGTGGCGAGGTGATAAAATCCAATGTTTGACCTTATGCGCTTCGGCTTCCGTTTATTCGGCTGTGGGCACCGGAAGCCCCTGCTTGTCTCTGTTCCGCTTCACTCTCATTAATACCACCTGCACGAAAAGCACGGCAACTATTAAAGCGGCTCCTGCCAGGGTCGACGTCAGGCCCGGCACGATCATGGCAGCGCCACCGATCCCCATGAGCAGCCGTCCCAGGATGCCAAGGCGTATCAGGGCAAAATCCTCAATCGCTGAGTTGATCGCCGAGACGCCAATCAGGGCTGACAGGCCGAAAATGATCCAGTCCATCGGTCCGCCGGCCAAGCCGAGGATTTGAGGATGGGCCAGAAACAGGAACGGCAGCAGAAACGCAGGCAGGCTGAGGCGCACGCTGGCAAATGCCGTCGGCAGAAACTTCGCCTTTGCGATGTTGGCCGCAACAAGTGCAGCGATGGCAACGGGCGGCGTCAGCGCTGAGACATTGGCGAAATAGAACACGAACATATGTGCGGCAAGGATCGGCACGCCTGTCTCAACAAGCGCCGGTGCGCCAAGCAGTGCCACGATCAGATAGGCGGCAGGCGTCGGCAGACCCAGGCCGAACACCATACAGGCCCCGGCGACGATCATGGACAGCAGCCAGGGCCGGCCGTCGGCAATGGCGAGCATGGCTCCCGACAGTTTCTGGGCAAAGCCGGTCACGGTCAGAATTTCAACAAGAATGCCGATGGCAGCGAGGATGACCGCTACCTGCGCGCCGGAACGACCGCCTGCAGCAAGGGCGTCGTATAATGTGCGACCAACGGCCTTGAGGCGTTCCTGTAACGATCCTGCAGAGAACAGAATGGTTCGTGCCGCATCAAGCACCAGCATGAACAGCGAGCCGTATAGCGCCGAGATTCTGGGAGGCATCTGCCGCATCAACATGACGATCAGCAGCGCGATTCCGAGCAGGATGTGTAAGTGGCGGGCCAGCAATGCTGACCAGGAAAGACCCCGGAGCGGGTTTTCCATGCTGTCGTCGACCGACTGCGGGTCGATCTGCAC
>JANRAT010000279.1 GCA_030727885.1 Rhodospirillales bacterium
TGTCGTTTAATCGTTGTCGGAGCATGGAATCTCCTCCTCATTGTTCCGAACGCCCGGACGTTATCCTATCAGGGCAGCAGTGACAACCGGATTGTGTTTTGTAAGCCATTGAAAACAAAGGGGAAAAATAATTGCCTCGAAAGCTTGACTGCGCTCCGACCTTTGCGTATCTACTCTGCCAGTCGAAACCGACCCCAGTTGGCCCATAACGTGACATATGAAGTAGAAATCAACGCGCCCAATCACAAGGGGGCGGAGTCTTTCTGCGCCCCGGATGGCGCCACGGCATGCGTGGTACTGGCAGATGGTACGGTTTTCTGGGGGCGCGGCATCGGCGCCGCAGGCCGCTCGGTCGGCGAAGTCTGTTTCAACACCTCGATCACCGGCTATCAGGAAATCATGACCGACCCCAGTTATGCGGGTCAGATCATCACATTCACGTTCCCGCATATTGGTAACGTCGGCACAAATCCCGAAGATATCGAAACCACAACCCCGGCCGCCCGGGGTTGCATTTTAAGAGCCGACATCACCGAGCCGGCCAACTGGCGCTCGACCCAGCATCTCGATGCCTGGCTGAAGTCGCACAATCTGTCCGGGGTCTGCGGCATCGACACGCGGCGCCTGACCCGCAAGATCCGTGACGGCGGCGCACCCTCGGGCGTTATCTGCCATGCGCCGGACGGCAAATTCGATATTCCGGCGCTGATCGCCGAGGCCAAGGCCTGGCCCGGTCTTGAAGGCATGGACCTGGCCATTGAAGTCAGCTGCAAGCAGAGCTACGGCTGGGACGAGACCCGCTGGGTTCTCGGCGAAGGCTACGGCACGCTGACGGCACCCAAATATAATGTCGTCGCCATCGATTACGGCATCAAACGCAACATCCTGCGCTGCCTCGCTTCGGCCGGCTGCAATGTCACCGTGGTGCCGGCAACGGCAAGCACTGAAGATATTCTGAGACACGATCCGGACGGCATCTTTCTGTCGAACGGCCCGGGTGATCCGGCGGCAACCGGCGTCTATGCCGTGCCGGTCCTCAAGGACCTGATCGCCAGCGGCAAGCCGATCTTCGGCATCTGCCTCGGCCACCAGCTTTTGTCACTGGCGCTCGGCGCCAGGACCTCGAAAATGCATCAGGGCCACCGCGGCGGCAACCAGCCGGTCAAGGATCTGCTGACCGGGCGGGTCGAGATCACCAGCCAGAACCACGGCTTCGCGGTCGACGCATCAAGCCTGCCTGAGGGCGTTGTCGAGTCTCACGTGTCGCTGTTCGACGGTTCCAACGAAGGGGTCCGCGTCGAGGGCAAGCCGATCTTTTCGGTGCAGTACCACCCGGAAGCCTCCCCCGGACCAACCGACAGCCACTACCTGTTCGAACGCTTCACCAAACTGATGGACGAGGCGGGGTGACCATGGGGGACGTTAACCACAGAGGCACAGAGGCACAGAGGCGCTGCGGCTCAGAGAACCATACGTTTTATGCCATTACGCAAAACAGCGGTATTGAAGTTGATCAGAAGACCGGTCTTGATTCCGCTGAGCCGCAAGTAACTCAGAAGTTGGGCATCATGTATCGGCGTGAGTCGGTCAACGGCCTTAAGTTCGATAATCAGACGTTCCTCAATAATAAAATCCAGCCGAAATCCTGCGCCTATGGCCAGCCCTTTGTATTGAAGAGGCATACTGCGCTGTCGCGCAAAACGAATGCCACTGAGTTCAAGTTCTTTGGCCAGGCACATTTCGTAGACGGATTCCAAAAGTCCAGGACCCATGGCGCGATAGACTTCCATTGCGCAGCCAATAACAGCGCCAGACAGCGGGTCACGGTTTCTCGGCTTTATGACATCATTCATAAAATCAGACATGCAATGGCTAGAGGCAAAATTTATAACATTGCTCAGAAATCTCTGTGCCTCTGTGCCTCTGTGCCTCTGTGGTTTCAACTGACCGTACAAGTCGTCACCCCGGCGAAGGCCGGGGTCCAGCAACAACAGCAGGTATTCTGGATTCCGGCCTGCGCCGGAATGACATGATAAGGGTGGCTTAGAACCATGCCGAAAAGAACAGACATCAAATCGATCATGATCATCGGCGCCGGGCCGATTGTCATCGGCCAGGCGTGCGAGTTCGACTACTCCGGCGCGCAGGCCTGCAAGGCGCTCAAGGAAGAGGGGTTCCGGGTCATTCTGGTCAACTCCAACCCGGCCACCATCATGACCGATCCGTCGATGGCCGATGCCACCTATATCGAGCCGATCACGCCGGAAGTGCTGGAAAAGATCATCGCCAAGGAACGCCCCGACGCTTTACTGCCGACCATGGGCGGGCAGACCGGCCTGAATGCCGGGATGGCGCTGGCCGAACGCGGCACCCTTGATAAATACAATGTCGAACTGATCGGCGCCAAAGCCGACGTCATCGCCAAGGCCGAAGACCGGCTTCTGTTCCGCGACGCCATGACCAAGATCGGTCTCGGCACACCGCGCTCGGAAGTCTTCACCGGCGAATACGAAGTCATCGAAATTCCCGACCAGAACGGCAAAATCAAGGAAGTGACGATGCTGTCGGCGGCCTCCAAGCAAAAGGCTCTGGATGCGCTCAGCATCATCGGTCTGCCGGCCGTCATTCGTCCGGCGTTCACGCTGGGCGGCACCGGCGGCGGCATTGCCTACACCACCGACGAATACGAAAAGATCATCGCGTCCGGCGTGCATGCCTCGCCGATCAATCAGGTCTTGATCGAAGAAAGCGTGCTCGGCTGGAAAGAATTCGAGATGGAGGTCGTGCGCGACAGCGCCGATAACTGCATCATCATCTGTTCCATCGAAAACGTCGATCCGATGGGCGTGCACACGGGCGATTCCATCACCGTGGCCCCGGCGCTGACGCTGAGCGATAAAGAATACCAGATCATGCGCGACGCCTCGATTGCGGTGCTGCGCGAGATCGGTGTTGATACCGGCGGCTCCAACGTGCAGTTCGCGGTCAACCCCGTAGACGGCGAGGTGATGGTCATCGAGATGAACCCCCGCGTCTCGCGCTCCTCCGCCCTCGCCTCCAAGGCCACCGGCTTCCCCATCGCCAAGTTCGCCGCCAAGGTGAGG
>JANRAT010000280.1 GCA_030727885.1 Rhodospirillales bacterium
AAACCAACATCCGCCAGCATCGCCCGAGCGATCTCGCGCAGTCCGGTCTCGTTGGCACCCGGTGACCAGGCGTTGACCCGGAACGAGCCATCGCGTTTTGCATAGGCCGGAATGATAACGTTTTCCAGTAGCGTCAGATCGCCGAAAATTTCCGGCGTCTGAAACACCCGGCTGACGCCAAGCTGGTTGATTTCATGGGGTTTTCTGCCGAGCAGTGACTTGCCGTCAAAGACAACCGAGCCCGAGTCAGGCTCAAGCCGGCCAATGAAGCAGTTGAGCAATGTCGACTTGCCCGCACCATTTGGTCCGATAATGGCATGCACGGTACCCTGCACGATGTTCAGATTGACGTTGCTGAGTGCGCGCAGCCCACCGAAACTTTTATTGAGATCAGCAATTTTCAAAATGGTCATGATTTACGCCTTAACCGGGTGCGGGTTCGCCGTCGCCTGCTTGGACCCTTTTTCGGGGCCCTCGCCGTCTGATTTTTTGGAGAAGAGATGGAGTATGCGTTTCACCCCCTCCATCAAGCCACCAGGCAGGAAAATGACGATGACCATGAACAGCAGCCCAAGTGTCAGCTGCCAGCCTTCACCGACGAAGCGTGACGTCAAAGACACCATGAAGTGCTGCAAACCCTCGGGCAGTGCCGAATAGGCATGCATCAGGATGGTATCGTTGAAGGCAGAAAAAATATTTTCGAAATACTTGATCACGCCGGCACCGATCACCGGGCCGAGCAATGTCCCTGCTCCGCCAAGGATCGTCATCAGCACAACCTCGCCGGATGCTGTCCATTGCATCCGCTCGGCGCCGGCGAGCGGATCCGTCACCGCCAGCAATCCGCCGGCCAGTCCGGCAAACATGCCTGAGATTATGAACGCCGAAAGCGCATACGGGCGGGTGTTGAAGCCGGTATATTTCATCCGGTTCTGATTGGACTTAACGGCCCTAAGCATCATGCCGAACGGAGAGCGGAAAATTCTGAGCGCAATGAAGAAGCAGATGATCAGCATCGTAGCGCAGAAATAGAAACCGGGATAACCCGTCATATCAATGCCGAACAGATCCGACGATGGCAGCACGGCGCCGTAATCCCGACCGAACGCAATATCGATGATGCGCGGATCGGATTGGGTAAGCTGCAGGCCGGTTTCGCCATTGGTGATCGGCGTCAGCACCGAATACGCCATGTTGTAGCTCATCTGCGCAAAGGCCAGCGTCAGGATCGAGAAGTAAATGCCGCTGCGCCGCAGCGAGATAAAGCCGATCAGCGCAGAGAACAGTCCACCGACCAGTGTAGCCAGTATGATCGCCGGAATCGGGTTCATGGTCAGCAGCTTGAAGGTCCAGACCGCTGTATAGGACCCGACCCCCAGAAACGCCGCGTGCCCGAATGACAGATATCCGGTCAGCCCGAACAGGATGTTGAAGCCCAGCGCAAAAATCCCGTAGATCGCAAACTTCTGCAGCAGATCAGGATAGCCGGCGCCGATCGGCGTGAAAATGATCGGGCCCAGCAATGTCACTGCCGAGAAGCAGAGAAACAGAAGCCAGTCTTTTATAGCCATAGTAAAAATGCCCATTTTCAATCCTCCATCACGCCCTTGCGTCCCATCAGACCTCGTGGACGAACCAGAAGGATGAAGACAGCAATCAGGTAAATGATGATCTGGTCGATACCGGGCAGGATGCCCTTTACCTCGTTCATGGATGCAAAGCTTTGCACAATACCGAGCAGGAACCCTGCGGCGACCGCACCGCCCAGTGATCCCATGCCGCCGACCACAACGACAACGAAGCTCAACACCAGGAAGTCCATGCCCATGTGATAATCGGGACTGAGGATTGGCGTATACATAACCCCGGCAAGCCCGGCGACAACCGCTGCCATATTACAGGTCTTTCGCGCAGCGAAAGCCGATATAAACGACGGCCATGTCCTTTGGTTTTGTCGCCCGGTCGTCAGCCGTCATTCGAAATGCTCCATACCACCATGAACCGCCGCGCGTGCGTTTTTCATGCTTGCCGCCGTCTTCGGTCCATTCCCAAACGTTCGCCCCCATATCATAAAGGCCGTTGACGCCGGCCTTGGTCGTGCCGACAGGCGCGTGCCCAACGCCCTGAGTCAGTCGGCCGCTATAATCAACAGCAGGCGTTAGGCCGCAATCCTTGAGGCAGTTTGCACCATAGGGCGAATCACCCGTGGGGTATGGATAAGTCACGCCCGTTTTGAACGGCCGTGGCGGGTCGTGACGAAATTCGGTAAACGCGGCTTTTTCCCATTCCGCGTCCTTGGGCAGCCGTTTGCCTGCCCATATGCAGTAGGCCGCAGCATCATCGAATGTGATATGGACAGCAGGCTCGTCAGGTCCCGCAGGGGTCCCGAATGGTTTTGACCAGACCCATCCATCTTTCTGCTCCCAACCCGCACCATAAACCAACCCGCCGCCTCTCTTTTCTGCCGCGGTTACGTAGCCGGTGGCATCGGTGAACGCTTGGTACTGACCGATGGTGACTTCGGTTCTGTCTATGGCGAAGCCGTTAATTGGTTGCATGTCAGCGAAAGCGGCAGCGGGTCCGATCGTGCACAGAACTGCAAGAAGCTTTGCGACGACCAGTTCGCGAATACAGTTAAACGAGGTGGCAAGGTCCATGTTCATTTCGCCATGCTAACCCGGCATGGCTGCTTGATCGATGCGTGCTCTAAGGTCACTCGGCATTCTAAGCGCATCAGAGAGACGATCCAGGTATCGTTTTTCCTCGATTGTGTCAGCGTCAATGGCAATCGCTGATACCAAGTAAATTTCCGCGGATTGCTCATCACTACCTGACAGCCTCGCGATTTCAATCGGATCGCTATCCTTGCGCAACTGTTCAAGTAGAAATGATTGCTCCTCTCGGCCGAGTTGAAGCTCGGTGATCTTATCTTCGATTCTCGATCTTTCTTCAGCGTCTATAGCCCTGCTGTTTTTCGCGCGATACACTCCAGACAGTAAAAAAGCCCCTAACTCATTGAGGTAGGGGCTTTTTATTTGGTTGCGGGAGCAGGATCTGTTCAAGCCCCTACAATCCATCGAACAGTCTGAACA
>JANRAT010000281.1 GCA_030727885.1 Rhodospirillales bacterium
GGCCTATATTGGCCAACTCTGTGTCAGTCCAGTATTTTTAGAGGTGCCCATAAGCTTTTTTCAGCCCGATTTATGCACCGAAATATTATTCATTCTGATGACATTTTCATTCTGACATCCTATCATGTCGCCATGTTCATGCTTCTCGTATTGACTTCACGGGGCCGTCTCACTAGGGTCCGCCCACCGTGTTCCAAAGGGGCTCGTACGGGTGCGTCTAAAGGGTTAGATGCAACGAAAGAAGCAATAATAATCAAAAGCTTGAGGGTATAATTTAAGGATGGAAATTTCCGTTTCCGGTAAGCATGTCGACGTTGGCGATGCCTTTCGCGGCTATGCCGAAGATCAATTAACCGATTCGGTTAAAAAATACTTTGATCAGGCGATCGACGCACAGGTGACGGTTTCCCGTGAAGGCAGCATGATGCACGTGGAAATTTCGGTCCATCCGGGGCCCCGCGGTTTTGTCGTGCAAGGCAGCGGCCAGGCTGCAGAAGCCTATCCGGCATTTGATATTGCTCTTGAGCGGATTGCCAAACAGTTGCGCCGCTACAAGCGCCGGCTGGTCGGCGACAAGCGCCATCGCACCGCCAGTGATGATGTCGTGCTTGCTCAGCAATACGTGATTCAGGGCGACAGCAGCGACACCGAAGTCGCTGAAGATGCACAGCCGATCATTGTCGCCGAAATGCAGACAAATATTGCGACCCTTACCGTCAGTCAGGCGGTCATGCATATGGATCTGGCGGATTTGCCGCTGCTGATGTTCCGCAATGCGCAAACCAATACCATGAGCGTCGTCTATCACCGCAAAGATGGCAACATCGGCTGGATTGATCCGACGCCAAGCGGCATCAAAGACTAGAAACAACCATCGACCCCGAATGGGGCGACATTAAAAAAGCTACTTGTTGGACAGGAAGAGACAATGGAACTCACCGATCTCCTAGACGGCCAATGCATCATTGCCAATCTTCGCGCCACCAGCAAAAAACAGGCGCTGCAGGAACTGGCGCGCCGGGCCGCTGATGTCACCGGGCTGGAAGAACGTAAAATTTTCAGCGTTCTGATGGACCGCGAACGCCTGGGCACCACCGGCGTCGGCTCGGGGATTGCCATTCCGCATGGCAAACTGCCCGAACTGGAACGCCTTTACGGGATTTTTGCGCGTCTTGAAAAGCCTGTTGATTTCCAGTCCATTGACGACCGGCCTGTTGATCTTATTTTCGTACTGCTGGCTCCCGAAGGCGCCGGTGCCGATCATCTGAAAGCGTTGGCCCGGGTATCCCGGTTGCTGCGAGACCGTGATGTCTGCGACAAATTGCGCGGCACGTCGGAACTCGACGCCCTTTATGCGATTCTCACCGAATCCCAGGAAAGCCGCGCCGCCTGATCCCTGCCTGACGGCTCAGATCGTCAGGAATCGTGATCCATTTCAATGGTCTGCGACTGAGCGCCGGCTTTCTTGATCTGAATGGTCTTGATTTCAGGTTCCGGCACTTCGCGGTGCAGATCAACGTGCAGCAGGCCGTTGTCGATCGTTGCACCGATGACGTCGATACCTTCCGCCAGCACGAACGAGCGCTGAAATTGCCGGGCGGCAATGCCGCGGTGTATGAAAACCCGTTGCGCGCCGTCATCGACCTGCTTGCCGCGAATGACCAGCTGATTGTCTTCAATCGCAACCGACAGGTCATCCATCGTGAAACCGGCGACCGCCAGGGTAATACGGATATCGTTTTCGCCGGTCTGCTCGATGTTGTAGGGCGGATAACCTTCCGCCGAGGCTTTGGCCGCGCGGTCAAGAATGCGCTCGAAATGATCAAAACCGAGCAAATGCGGGTTATTGAATACAGTCATCGTTACCTCCCGGCCTCCCCAATGGGCGAAGCCCTTATCGGGGCCCCGGAAAATCCCTGATCAAGCAAGATTTTCCCTGGCACCCATATACCTGATCCCGACAGGGCACTCAGGCGTTCCTCTATAAATTTGGCTTGTGCCGAGCCCAAGTCAAGCCCGACTCAAGCGTAAAGCGTCATGCAACTACTTTGCCGTGACGGGGTGACAATCGGGGCGCGCGACCGCTAAGCTCTCCGGGACTTTTACTCGAACAGGATCAGCATCATGAGCCAGCCACCCCCTGCCCGCATCGGTGATGCGCTTGAAGACATCGATACGCCTGCGCTGCTGATCGATCTGGATGCCTTTGAAGCCAATATCGCAAGCATGGCTAAAACCGTCAGCGGCTATGGCGTGCGCCTGCGGGCCCATTCGAAAACCCACAAATGCCCGGAGATCGCCAACCGGCAGGTTGCTGCGGGGGCCATTGGTGTGTGTTGCCAGAAAGTCGGCGAGGCCGAAGCGATGGTCGCCGGTGGTGTCGCGAATGTCATGGTGACCAATCAGATCTGGGGGGCATCAAAGCTGCAACGGCTGGCGGCGCTTGCAAAAAGGGCCCGGATCAGCGTTTGCGTTGATGATGCGACCAACGTTCGCGATCTCGGCAAAGCGGCGCGCGATGCCGGCGTAGAGCTTGATGTCTATGTTGAAATCGATGTTGGTGCCGGACGCTGCGGTATCGCCGCCGGAGCACCAGCGGCAGAGCTTGCGCAATGCGTCGTCGCTGAAGAAGGGCTCAACTTTGCCGGCCTGCAAGCCTATCAGGGATCGGCCCAGCACATCCGCACACCGAATGAACGGGGCGCGGCCATCGGCACCGCCTGTGACCGGGTGAAGGAAACCTTGGGCGCCCTCAAGGCCGTTGGACTTAACGCAGAGACCGTCACCGGTGCCGGCACCGGCAGTTTCCTGTTTGAAGCACAGAGCGGCATTTATGACGAGATGCAGTGCGGGTCGTACATTTTCATGGATGCCGATTACGCCCAGAATCAGGATCAGCAGGGCAATCCGTTCAGGGATTTCCAGCACAGCCTGTACGTTCTGGTAACAGTGATGAGCGCCACGCAGCCGGGCCGGGCCGTCGTTGACGCCGGTCACAAGGCGCTTGGCAATGATCAGGGCATGCCGTGGGTCGCCGACATACCGGGCGCCCGTTATCAGGGACCGGCCGATGATCAT
>JANRAT010000282.1:0-16357 GCA_030727885.1 Rhodospirillales bacterium
GAACAGGGCTTCAAACTCGCCAAGCGCGCCGCGCAGCACGCGCACCGGATCGCCAGGCTTGAAGGTGGCACCGGCCAGCGTCTTGACCAGACCCCGGTCATCCTGGCGGGCATAGATTTCGTCGATCACGGCACCCGGCACCGAGGCCGGCTTGTCGCCAAAGCGGATCACGTCGAAAATGCCGACGGTCGAGCGGATGGCACGCCAGGGCGAGATATCCGGATCAATTTCAACAAACAGATAGCCCGGGAACAGCGGCCGCGGCACCCAGTCAACCTTGCGGGCGTGGCTGCGGCGTTTCAGGTGTTTCGGCAAAAGCACATTGAAACCCTGACGCACCAGATGAAACAGGGCCTTGTCTTCGCCGTTGGGCTGGGTGTTGGCAACGCACCAGTAGGTCATGCGGTTTCTCCCGCCGCCGCACCATTGGCCTTGTCGAGGCCAAGGAACTTGGGGGCCAGCACGCGCTCTTTCGGGAACAGCGAGCGGGCCAGCGCATAGAGCTTAATCGGGTCGCTCATGTCGCAGACGATGACGCAGTCAAAAGCCTGCAGCGCGACTTCGCTCTCAAGTCTCGGGATTTCTGCCAGCGACAAGGTATGCGTATCGGTATTGGCAAACAGCGCCAGCGTCAGATTCTTGTCGAGCGCCGACATTGCGAAAATTTCCACCAGATCGCCATTGCCGAGCAGCGCGATGCGATGCCAGTGATTGGTCATGCAGGTCGTGAAGATCTGCTCCGCCTCGTTGCGGGTGACGCGAAACAGATTGAGAGATTGCGAAAGATAAGCGGCGGTCAGCCGGGTCTTCTCGCTGAAGCCTTTCGGTGTCAGATAATAGGCGTACCGGTTGGCCGGTGCCTGCGTCACCTTGATCAGGCCTTTTTTGATGCAGCGTTTGAGATAGGTGTTGGTCAGGCCAAGCGCAATCGACAGGTCTGATGCGATCGAGCGTTGCGATACCCGGTCATTTTCATGCACGGCATTCAACAGCCCGAGCGTGATGCGATGCTCGTTATCAATATGGTCAGAACCGAATTTCGCTTTTGACATCACTCTTCCGTGCAAAAAAGGCACCAGATATTGCGATTTACTCGACTTTAGTACACTGTTCATAATGTGAACGTCAACCGCGTTCATTTTATGAACATGAAAAATATCGTGCATGAACAAGCGTCTGACCTTAGGTTTGCTCAAATCAATCGACGGATATCCCGGACATAGAAGGAATGGGGTTTGATGCCCGTTCGTGCCAACGAGAAAATCGCCGTGATCGGCCTTGGGTATGTGGGATTGCCGCTTGCGCTGGCACTGGCCAAATACTATCCGGTCATCGGATTCGACATCTCGAAACCGCGAATCGCCGAATTGCTTCGCGCGGTCGACCGCTCCGGCGAGGTTGAGCCGGATGTTCTGCGCTCCTCGACCCTGTCGCTCAGTTGCGATGCTGCCGATCTGGCCGGTAACGACGTCTTTATCGTCACCGTGCCGACCCCGGTCGACGACGAAAACAAACCGGACTTGAGTGCTCTGACAGCGGCCTGCTCGAAAATCGGAAAGGCGCTGCAGCCGGGCAATATCGTGGTTTTTGAAAGCACGGTCTATCCGGGCATCACCGAAGACTTCTGCGGTCCGGCGCTGGCTGCCGTATCGAAGCTTGAATGCGGCGAAGACTTTTTCCTCGGCTACTCACCCGAACGGATCAACCCGGGCGACCGGGAATATACAGTTGAGCGGATCACCAAGGTGGTTTCCGGCCAAAACCCTGACATCGCACAGAAACTTGCGGTTATTTACGGCGCCGTCACCAACGGCAACATCTTCGTCGCCAAGGACATCAGAACCGCCGAAGCGGCGAAAGTCATTGAAAATGCCCAGCGCGACATCAACATCGCCTTCATCAACGAACTGGCGATGATCTTCAACAAGATCGGCCTGTCGACGCATGACGTGCTGGCAGCGGCCAGGACCAAATGGAATTTCCTGCCGTTCACGCCGGGGCTGGTCGGCGGCCATTGTATCGGCGTCGACCCCTATTATCTGGCGCATCTGTCGCGCAGTCTTGGCCATGAGCCGGAAGTGATCCTGTCCGGGCGGCGGATCAACGAGGGCATGGCCGGCTTTATCGTCCAGCAGATCGACAAGAAACTCGATCACAAGCCGTCCAGGATTCTGGTGCTCGGTCTGACCTTCAAGGAAAACGTGCCGGATCTCAGGAACTCGAAAACCGCCGATCTGGTCAAGCTGCTTGAAGAAAAGGGCCACGTTGTCGAAGTCCATGATCCGTGCGCCGATCTCGATGAGGCGCGCCATGAATACGGGGTCGAACTGCATGCCTCGATGGCAGATATCGAGCCGGTCGACTGTGTCGTCGGGGCGGTCCGTCATGCGGCATACTGTGACTTTACGGCAGAGGTGCTGGAAGGGCTGCTGGTCGCAGGCGGCCTGATCGCCGATCTCAAGGGGATGTGGCGCGGCGTGACCACCTCGGCCGGCGTGCGGCGCTGGAATCTTTGATCCGGCACGGCTATCCGAACGCTGCCCTTTGCGCTGCCGGCCTCGCCGATGCACTCGCCGAAACACTCGATCACCTGCTATCGCTAAAGCCACGGCTGACGCTGGCGCTGTCCGGTGGACGCTCGCCGCGTGAGGTGCTGCCGCTGCTGGCAGCAAAGCCGATCGACTGGTCGCGGGTCGACGTCACGCTGGTTGACGAACGCCGTGTCCCGGCCGATCACGCAGACAGCAATGCCGGTCTGGTGCAGCATTGGTTTCTGGACAAGGGCGCTGCGGCAGCGAGGCTCACTCCGCTGTGGACCGAAACAATGCCGCTGGCCGATGCGCTGTCGGATACGTCGCGAAGACTGGCACCGGTTCTGCCGGCAGACATCGCTTATCTCGGCATGGGACCGGACGGGCACATCGCGTCGCTGTTCCCAGCGGCATCCGTGACGGCGTTCGAGCATGCCGATGGCCCGGTGATAGCGACGACAGCACCCGCCGAGCCGGCGCCGCGTATCAGTCTGACGCTCAGTATGATTTTAAAAATCCCGCATTTATACCTGCACGTGACCGGCAGCGAAAAAGCTCACGTGCTTGCCGAAACATCTGAAAGCCCGCCGACACCGGCGGTGCCTGTGTCGCTGCTGGTGCATGCGCGACCGGACCTGCAGGTTTTTACCTGTCCCTGATTGCTCAGGCAGATCCTTCGAGACGGCCTTTCAGGCCTCCACAGGATAAGGATAAAATAAATCCTCATGCTGAGGGGGCGCATAGCGCCCGTCTTGATGCATCTGTCCAGATTTGGCGTGGAGTTAGATCGTTCCGTCAATTCAGCCGTCGATGGCGATGCGCCATTTGACGATGGTTTCTGCGGGCTCGTGATTGCCGAGGATAACGATCTGCTGGGCGCGATGCTGGCGGCCGTCGAAGAAACTGACACTGTCTTCAAGCATCACAGGATAGGCACAGCTGAAACGCCAGCCGCGGCCGCGCGGTGGCTTGATGATGACCTCGCCGCCACCCGATACCATTGATGCCCGGATATCCGGATAAAGCTGAAAGCGAACCGAAAACGGCTGTGAGCGGCCGCCCGAAAGCGCATCCTCGCCCCGCACGTCGCTGCCCGAGCCGTCGATATAGATGGCCCGTCGGTGCATGATGCCGAACGCCCCCTGATAGCCATTGTGGCTCATCTCGATCAGCCGCGCCCCTTCGTGATCGCGGCGATTGACCGTCACCTTGCTGACCGCTCCGGCATCCTTGTCATTGATCACCAGCGTGCTGTGCGCGGCGGTGGAGGACAGTGCGCTCAGCCATTGCGGGCGGGTCGCATCGTCGGCCAGACGCATGCCGCAATTGCCGATCAGACGGATCTTGCCGTTGCTCAGTTCAAAACTTGCGGGGCCCCTGAAGCTCGGGCCCTGGCTCAGGGTTTCGCCGCAGTCGACGATAAGAGTCGTTTGTCCGGCCCGGAGCCGGTGGAATCCGCTATAGGGTGCGCTGGTCAAGGCCCGGCCCTTGCCGCCTGATGCCATGATGACGGCTTCGATCAGCGGCGCTGTCGATGCCACCGTCCCATTGAACAGGGCAAAGCCGCCATCACCATGGCAAAGCGCCTTGATCAACGGCACCATGCGATCGATGGCGGCGACCAGTTCCGCCGGCGGCTGTACGTGATGACCGATCAGGGCATCCTGAAGTTCCGCCAGTATGGCCAGCACCGCGAGGTCTTTGGCCGGGGAGCGTTCGATGTGGCCGCCGTCGCGCAGAATCTGCTTATCAACATCCTGGCCGAATTCACTGATGCGCCGGGCCAGCGTGTGTTCCAGCTCGGGCAGGGCAATGGCTGCATTGATCCGCGCCTGATGCACGAGAAAGCGACGCCACGGCGCAATGCCTTTCAGCTGCAAACGGTTCAGATGCCGGGCATTCTGGGCGATGGCTGCCGCCCACGTCTGGCGTTCGAGAGGATCGATGCCGATGCTGACGACGTCATAGGCGGCAAGCCACCGGATCAGGCGTTCTCCCAGTATATCTGCCCGCCAATGATCGATGTGCCAGCGTTTGTTTGCTGCAAGCCAGTCGGCAATGGCCGGCCATGCCTGATCGTTGCGGGCGTGCGGCGCACCCAGCCAGCGAAAATCGTCGCGCGGTTTCGGGGCCATGAGGCCCTGTGGGGGTGACAGCTGATCGGCATACCAGGCGGCTTCAGCACCAAGTCCGGCATCGCCCAAAGGCACGCGTACACTTGATGGCGGCTTGCCTGCAAGCCACCAGTCATAGACCGCCGAGCTGAAAATAAACTGGCGGACACGGTCTGGAACGATATCGAACATGGAAATGGATATTACCTCAAGATTACTAACGTGGCGTTACAATCGGGCAATAATTTGTCAAATCAAAGGCAGCCAGGCTTATGACTGCCTTTGCAGTCTGGCGGCGAAAAAGCCGTCCATACCACCCTGCTCTGCGAGCAGGCAGGGCAGGGTACGGAGATCACCGTCAGCGTTGATGGCTTCCGGCAATCCCGCCAGGTCTTTAGCGGTGACCGGCGTGCGGGTGAAGCGGGTATTGCGGGTCAGGAATTTCCTGACCGCGCGCGGGCCTTCTTCGGGTTGCAATGAACAGGTGACGTACAGCAGGATGCCGCCCGGAGTGACCAGCTTGGCGGCGGTATCGAGCAGATCGCCCTGCACGACGGCCAGCTTGGCAATATCGTCAGGGGTTTTCAGGTGCGCGACATCGGGGTGGCGGCGCAGCGTACCGGTCGACGAACAGGGCGCATCCAGCAAAACGATGTCGGCCAGCTGGTCGGGCTGCCATGTCTTGGCATCCTCGACAACCAGTTCGGCACTCAGGCCGGTGCGCTCAAGGTTTTCACGGACCCGCTGCATGCGGCGCTCGGAAATATCCAGAGCGGTGACGACGGCGCCGGCATTCAGCAGTTCCAGGGTTTTGCCGCCGGGTGCGGCGCAAAGGTCATAAACCCGCTTGCCGTTAACATTGCCGAGCAGGCTGACGGCCAGTCTGGCGGCGGTATCCTGAACCCACCACGCACCGTCATTGAAACCCGGCAACGTGGTGACGTCGTCGGCTTCGAGCAGGCGGACCGTGCCATCAAGAATGATCTGGCCGCCAAGCTTTTCCGCCCAGCCGGCGCTGTCCGACTTGACCGTGAGGTCAATCGGCGGTGTCGCCATATGGGCCTCGGCGATGGCGGCGGCGGTTTCGTTGCCATAGGCGTCGGACCAGCTCTGCCACAGCCAATCCGGTGTGTTCAGACGGGCGGCATCCTGGGCGGCGACCAATGCGATCCCTTCACGCTGCAAGCGGCGCATCACGGCATTGGTCAGCTTGGCAAACGGCTCCTGTCCGACGGCGCGGCACAGATCGACGGTGGTCGACACGGCGGCATGCTCGGCGGTGACCGAAAACAGTAACTGTGCAATACCGACCCTGAGCACGTCATAAACCGGGCGGGCTTTCCTTGGCAACGGATCGGGCATGCAATGGATAATCAGCGCGTCGATCTGCCCCAGCCGCTTCAGACAGGTGCGGACGATAAACGCAGCATAACCCCGGTCTGCGCCCAGCAGATCGGCAAACGCCGGAGTTACGCCAAAGGCGTCATCCAGCGAACGCCGTTTATAGAGCACCTGACGCAGCACTTCGAACGCGCCCAGCCGGGCGCCGAGGGCGGAAGTGTCTGCAGGTTTGGATTTACCGGATTTGGAATGGGGCGGTTGCGGCATCGGGCCTCAAAGGGGTTAAAGTCTTTTGATACAGGATTAACGCCACTCATAGGCGATCAGGCTGGGGATCGAAACAAAATTATATATACACAAAGCTTATGTTGATTGCCCGGCATTGATGCACTCAAGAAACAACGATGTTCACCCATTATTGCCCTTGGCTGCTTTACGTTGGATATTAGGCGCACCGAAGGATGGAATACCAACGATGATCTCACGCGCTAACCTGCAGCTACTCGAATCTGAAACCAGTCAAATTTTGCATGAGGTGGCAGCCTGCATGGCAACGAACATGCGCGGGGGAAATTTCTGATGCTGGGCGCCAAGCCACCGCGCGATCGCAACCTGACTCGCCAGAAACTCAGCCTCGACAAGCAGGCGCGCGCTGCAGCGCTTGGGCAAAAACCGGCGATCCTCTGGTTTACCGGGCTTTCGGGTGCCGGGAAATCGACCATTGCCAATCTGGTCGCCGAGAAACTGCACGTGGCCGGCAAGCATACCTACATGCTTGATGGCGACAATGTACGCCATGGGCTCAACCGTGATCTCGGTTTTACCGATGCCGACCGGGTTGAGAATATCCGCCGTATCGCAGAGGTCGCCAAGCTGTTCGTTGATGCAGGATTGATCGTCATTGTGTCTGCGATCTCGCCTTTCCACTCTGATCGCGACATGGCCCGGCAACTGGTCGAACCGGGCGAGTTCTTTGAAATTCATGTCGCCGCCTCGCTCGCCACCTGTGAAGCGCGTGACCCGAAAGGCCTGTACGCACGCGCCAGACAAGGCAAGATCGCCAACTTCACCGGGATATCGTCATCTTATGAAGCCCCGGAAAATCCCGAGCTCAGGATTGATACGGCTGTCGTCGATGCCGAAACGGCAGCGGATCAGGTGCTTGCACTGTTGCAGGCGCATCGGTGATGTGGTGACGTCAGGCGCATTGCCGTAGCGGCCTTTCCACACCAGAGGAGACAGCCAAATGATCAACATGTTCAAGCCCCTGGCCGTTGCCAGAGTGGCTGATCGTCTGCCGCTCAGATATTTTGATATCGGATCAAGGGGTGGGTTGCAGGATGATCTGATACCATTGGCATTTGCTGTTGATGCTGTAGGTTTCGAGCCGGATGCTGTGGAATTCGAACGGCTCGAAAAGCAACCATCGGGACCCTGGCGCAGTCTCCGCTTTCTGCCGGTCGGCGTTGCCGGCGCAAGCGGTGAGCGGACACTGTTCATTCCGGATGATCCGCTGTCGGCCTCATTAATGGCGCACGACCCGGCAATCGGTGAAGTCTTCAACAAACAGCATATGTTCTCACTGTCGCGGACTGTTCGTGTCCCGGTCCTGAGTCTCGCTGATGCCCTGAAGCAATCGGGTCTTGAGCGCATCGATTATCTGAAGATTGATGTTGAGGGTGCGGAGCTGGAAATTTTCGACGGGTCGGCACAGGTTCTGGCGGAAGTGCTTTGCATCAAAACCGAAGTTGCCTTCATCGCCGCCCGTAAAAACCAGCCACTGGCCAGTGACGTCGACCAGCATCTGCGCGCTGCAGGGTTTCAACTGCTGGCTATGATCGAGCCGGCGCACTGGCGGCGACAGGGGACACTGACCGATCCGTATTACGCGGCGCAGGATGTTCCTTATGCAAAGGGGCAGTTGATTCATGCAGATATGCTCTACATCCGTGATGCAGAGACGATGGCAGAAAATTCCGACAAATTGGTGCGTCAGGCCCTGATTCTTATGTCGTTCGGATATTTCGACCATGCGATGCTGCTGCTGCAACGACCGCTGGTTCAGGATTATCTGAAATCGGAATTTGCGCTGAGCCCGCTCGAGGTCGTTGGCCCGGCATCAAAGGCCTATGGTCGGCGCGCATTTCTGCGCGCTTTCTACAGACAGTTTCGCGGTCTTGTTCCGTTTGCCCGCTATCTCCGGAACCTGCTGGCAAACTAGTGCGGCGCAGTCAGCGTCAGCCCCACGGGCGGGGCGTCATGCCGGCGATTTCCTGCAATTTGCGGACCCGGTTCTGCGTGCTGGGATGGGTCGAAAACAGATTGTCCACGGCACCGCCATGTAACGGATTGACGATGAACATGTGCGCTGTTGCCGGGTTATCTTCAGCGACGGCGTTATCGATGGATCGCGAACCCTGATCGAGTTTCTGCAGGGCGTCGGCCAGCCAAATCGGGTTGCCGCAGATCTCGGCGCCACTGGCATCAGCCGCATACTCGCGGGTTCTGGAAATCGCCATCTGCACCAGCATCGCGGCAATCGGTGCCAGGATCATGACCAGCAGGGTACCGACAAAGCCGAGCGGGTTGTTACGGTTGTTGCCGAAAAACAGTGCGAAGTTGGCAAGCATCGACAACGCCCCGGCGAGCGTTGCGGTAATCGTCATGGTCAGGGTGTCGCGGTTTTTGACGTGCGCCAGTTCGTGCGCCATGACGCCGGCGATCTCTTCGCTGCTCAGCAGCCGCAACAGGCCGGTGGTCGCACAAACCGAGGCATTCTCGGGATTGCGCCCGGTGGCAAAGGCGTTCGGCTGATCGTTATCGACGATATAGACCTTCGGCATCGGCAGTTCGGCCTTGAGCGCCAGTTGCCGGACAATACCGTAAAAACCGGGCTGGCTGGTCGCCGTGACCTCGCGCGCCTTGTACATGCGCAATACCAGGGAATCTGCATTCCAATAGGCGAAAAAGTTCGTTGCGACGGCGACCATCAGCGCGATCACCATGCCGCCCTGGCCGCCCAGCAGGAACCCGGCACCCATGAAAAGGGCCGTCAATCCGGCCAGCAGTATGCCAGTCTTCATAAGGTTCATGGTCCACCTCCGATAAAGCGCCTTGTAGCGCCGGTCATATTGAATTATCTCAAAAGCACGGCAATGCAATCGCTGGCACGGCGTTGAGGAAAAAATAGTCATGGACGAAAAAACCACGAACAGTGTTTCCGGCGAGAAAACGGTCGAGAAAACTCATGCGACTGAAACGGCTGAGAACGTCAAAGCGACCGAACACGGCGGCCCTGAAGGCCCGGAGCCAACCCGTTACGGCGATTGGGAAAAAAAGGGCCGCTGCATCGATTTTTAATGCCATGCAGTGTTCTTCAGAGAATTGCAGAGATATGACTGCCGCATTATCATCTTTCAGGATTAGGTAAGAATAGCGGCGGACTATGCCGTAAATATAAATGCCGACAATTGAAGTCGGCGGTGCGGGGATCTCCCCGGTGCTTAGGGGCGAGCGTGCATGGGGCTGTTTGCAAGTATACTTAAAAGCATTTTGCCGTCGAAACGGCAAAGCAAGCGCCGGAAAAAACGCCGCTCTTCGGTACAGGGCGGCGGCGGGTTTATGCCGTCCGAAGGTGGCAGTGACGGCAAGGTGATGCTGGCCAATCTGTTCGGCAGTGGTGGTCTGGAAATAAGCGAACGCCTGGCCGGCATGCTGAGCCGTGAATCCATGGTGCAGACGGTCTCTGCCGGACAGGTCCTGAAACAGAATTTGCGCGTCGGCTTTGTAGAACGATTGTTGCTGGCGAACGAGGAAGGGCGCGGCTGGCTCGCCGAGGAAGAAGCCGATGTGCTGATCTGGGGCGCCATGGAAGATATGGGTACCGTCGCCCGGTTGCATTTTCTCACCCTCGACGCCAATCAGAATGGCCAGCCCGGGATCTTCGGCATGGCCGATACGCTCGATCTTCCCGTGCCGTTGACAGACGAAGTGGGGGCACTGGTCCGGGCGGTGACGCTGGCGGTGCTGTTGCCGGTCAGCAAGGGCTCAAGGCGTGCACTTGCCGACCGGTTGGTCGAAAACCTGGAACCGGCAAAGGCGGCGCTGGCCAGTTTGCCGGAAGACGCTCCGGAAGAATGCCGGATTGCCATTCTGAACTGCCTCGGCAATGCCTATGCCACGTCTTATCGCTTCGGCAACAAGAAGGCCGGGGCCGGGGCGTTCGAGCATTACCGTGCCGCCGAGGCGATGATCGATGCCAAGAAAGATCCGATGACCTGGTCGGTGCTGCATACGCATCTCGGTTTGATGCTGGAAGCGGATGCCAAGGACCGCAAGGATCCGGGCGGTATGCAGGCAGCCATCAAGTGTTATACCGAAATCAGCAAAGCCCTGACCCGCGATGCGTTCCCTCAGGACTGGGGGCTGTCGCACATTCGCCGCGCCATGGCGCTGTATAAAATGGCCTCGTTACAGGGAGCGCAGGCGCAGGCACACCTGACCGAAGCGACCCGCGCCTTTGAAGAAGCCCTGATGGTCTATGACCGCAACCAGATGCCGGAACGCTGGGCCGAGGTGATGAACCATTACGGCGTGGCGCTGATGGCGCTCGGCGGGTACGGCAAGTCTGACGCTATTCTGCAGCAGTCGATCTCGACCTTCCGCAAGGTCCTCGAAGTCCGCAAGCGCGAAACCTCCCCCCTGCTGTGGGCGCAGACCGCCAACAATCTCGGCGCCGCCTGCTTCGCGCTGGCCAAGCAGGCCAAGGAAGAACACCTTCTGGAAGAAGCCTCGTATTATTTCCAGGGCGCGATCAAGATCTTCCGCAAGGTCAAGGGCCAGAAGAAAAAGGCCGCGGTGATCTCGAAAAATCTGATGCGCGTGCAGCACATGCTCAGCGAAGACGCGGCTTAACCGTCATCGTGATTTTCACAATTCGTCATCCCCGCGAAAGCGTGGTTCCAGTGATGTGAAGCGTTCGGTTGGTTTCCTGCCACAGCCTGCGCCCGCAAAGGCGCGTGCGGGAATGATGAATTGCTTGGCGATGAAAAATGAAAGGGGGCCGTTTGGGCCCCCTTTCTGGTTCGTGTAGAGGTGTGTTTTTTACTTCAGCCGATTTTGCCGATTTTCGATCAGACTGGTGACCACCGACGGGTCGGCGAGGGTTGAGGTATCGCCAAGATTGGAGAATTCGTCCTCGGCGACCTTGCGCAGAATGCGGCGCATGATTTTGCCGGAACGGGTCTTCGGCAGACCGGGTGCCCACTGCAGCCAGTCCGGTGATGCAATCGGCCCGATTTCCTTGCGGACCCACTGCACCAATTCCTTTTTCAGCGCATCGGTCGGCTCAACGCCGACGTTCAGCGTGACATACGCATAGATGCCCTGACCCTTGATGTCGTGCGGCGCGCCGACGACGGCAGCCTCGGCGACGTCATGATGGGCGACCAGCGCACTTTCAACTTCGGCGGTACCCATGCGGTGGCCGGATACGTTGATCACGTCATCGACGCGCCCGGTGATCCAGTAATAACCGTCGGCATCGCGGCGGCAACCGTCACCGGTAAAGTACTTGCCCTTGTAGGCCGAGAAGTATGTTTCCATGAAGCGCTTGTGATCGCCGTAAACGGTCCGCATCTGCCCGGGCCAGCTGTCGGCAATGCACAGATTGCCTTCGGTGGCGCCTTCCAGAACATTGCCCTCGGCATCGACGATTTCCGGCACCACACCGAAGAACGGTTTGGTTGCAGAGCCGGGCTTGAGATCAATGGCGCCCGGCAGCGGGGTAATCAGAATACCGCCGGTTTCGGTCTGCCACCAGGTATCGACGATTGGACAACGGCTGTCGCCGACGACCCGGTAATACCATTCCCAGGCTTCCGGGTTGATCGGCTCGCCAACCGAGCCCAGCAGGCGCAGCGACTTGCGCGAGGTCCGTTTGACCGGCTCGTCGCCTTCCCGCATCAGGGCGCGGATCGCTGTCGGTGCGGTGTAGAAGATATTGACCTTGTGCTTGTCGCAGACATCCCAGAAACGCGAGATGCTCGGATAGTTCGGTACCCCTTCGAACATCAGCGTGGTCGCACCATTGGCCAGCGGGCCATAGACGATATAACTGTGCCCGGTGACCCAGCCGACGTCAGCGGTACACCAGTAAACCTCGCCATCCTTGTAATCGAAGATGTACTGATGGGTCATCGAGGCAAAAACAAGATAGCCGCCCGATGTGTGCAGCACACCTTTCGGCTGTCCGGTCGAGCCGGAGGTATAAAGAATGAACAGCGGGTCTTCGGCCTTCATTTCCTCAGGCGGGCAATCGGCCGAAGCGGCTTTGGTGACATCATCATACCAGACGTCACGGCCTTCCTTCATGTCGATCTTGCCACCGGTGCGTTTGCAGACGATCACGGTGTGGACGCTGTCGCAGCGCTTCAACGCGGCATCGGTGTTGGCCTTGAGCGGGATCGGCTTGCTGCCGCGCAGGCCCTCGTCAGCGGTGACGACGAGCACGCACTTGGAATCGTCGATCCGCGACGCCAGACTGTCCGGTGAAAAACCACCGAAAACAATTGAATGCACGGCGCCGATGCGGGCACAGGCCAGCATGGCATAGGCGGCTTCCGGGATCATCGGCATGTAGATGCAGACGCGGTCACCTTTTTTGACGCCACGGGCCTTCATGGCGTTGGCGAGGCGGCAGACGTGCTCGTGCAACTGCTTGTAGGTGATCTTGTCGTCGTCTTTCGGATCGTCACCTTCCCAGATGATGGCAACCTGATCGCCGCGCTTTGCCAGATGCCGGTCGATGCAGTTGGCGGAGACATTGAGCGTGCCGTCTTCGAACCACTTTATGTCAACGTCAGGGACCATGAAGTTGACGTTCTTGACCTTGGTATAGGGTTTGATCCAGTCAATGCGCTTGCCGTGCTCGCCCCAGAATCCCTCGTTGTCTTCAATCGAGGCCTTGTACATGGCTTCGTACTTGGCCTTGTCGACGAGAGCGTTTTTTGCGAATTCGGCAGGAACCGGATGAATATGGACGTCGCTCATTAGAGTGCCCTCTCCCTTTCGATGCTTGTGTGACAGCGTCTGCGCGGGGTTTATCCCCGCATTATCGTCAATTATCGTCAAATTAGGCCAAAAGCCAAGGGGGCAAGACATGCCCCCAGTCCTTTGGGCAGGCACATTCAGGCCTGTTTATAAAGAAACATATACGTTTCCACCCCGCACATCGGCATTGATCTGAATCAAATGGTCGCCTTCACAGGGACCCGATATGCAAAACCCGTCCTCAATCTGAAACAGGGCGGCATGCGTTGAGCACATGATATGGGTGCGCTCATGATTGAGAAACTGACCGGAGATGAAATCGAGCGGGGCACCAATGTGCGGGCAGCTGTTTTCGTAGACGAACACACCGTCGCCTTTGCGGATCACCATGACGGCGACCTGACGCTCCCCGAGCTCAGCGATAAAGGCCTGCGAGCCGTCTTCGGGGACATCATCGACGGCGCAAAGCAGGGCACCGCTCATGGTTTGATGCCGCCCATATGGCAGATGATTTTCCAGGAAGCCGCATCGATCGGCACCACGGACAGACGCGACTGTTTCAGCAGGCCCAGTTCAGAGAACCTCGGGTCGGCCTTGATCTCGGCCAGCGAAACCGGCGTTTTAAGGGGTTCAATGGCCTTGAAATCGACCATCCCGAAACGTCCGGTCGGATCGGTATGATCGGGGTAATATTCGCGCACCACCTCGACCGTGCCGACGATGCTTTTTTCTTGAACCGAGTGGTAAAAGAACGCGCGGTCGCCGATTTTCATCGCCTTCATGTTGTTAGCGGCCTGATAGTTGCGAACCCCGTGCCAGGGCTCGACGCCGACTTTGACATGATCATCCCATGACCATGAAGAAGGTTCGGATTTTATCAGCCAGTGTTTCATGATGCGCCTCAGTCTGCCGGAAAGACTTTTTTCCAGGGCCGGATGTCGACGCTGGCGAACAGGCCGGCCTTGGCATAGGGATCATTGGCGGCCCAGCTTTCGGCGGCCGGATAATCATCAAATGCCATGATCAGGGTCGATCCGACCATGCCCTCGCCGTCATCGGTGAGCAGCGGGCCGGCGGCAACGATCTGTGCGGCACTGGCTTTCAGATAGGCGACATGGGCCGGGCGGTTTTCAGCGCGGACGTGGGCGTGGTCGGGTTTGTCGAGGCAATAGATTACGAAATGCATGACAGGTCCTTGTCTGGTTGGATCAGCTGAATTCGGCTTTCAGCGGCCGTTCCATCAAGCCGGCAATGGCGGCATCGATGTTCTGGCCCTGATGAATGATGGCGTGCACGGCCTTGCAGATCGGCATGTCGACGCCAAGACGCTCAGCCAGTTGCAGCACAGAAATGGCACTGCTGACGCCTTCGGTGACGGCGACCCGCTCGGCCAGAATCTCGGCGGCGGTTTTGCCCTGTCCAAGCGCATGGCCGAAGGAAAAATTCCTGGACTGCATGGCGTTGCAGGTCAGCACCAGATCGCCAAGGCCGGCCAGCCCCATCATGGTTTCCGTCTGTGCACCCTTTTTGCGGCCAAGCCGCATCAGTTCTGCCAGACCCCGGGTGATCAGTGCCGCCCGCGCGTTGTCGCCAAGCCCGCGACCGCCGACGATGCCGCACGCAATCGCCAGCACGTTTTTGACGGCGCCGCCGATCTCTGCACCGATGATGTCGGTGGACTGGTAGAGGCGGAACATCGGACTGCTCAGCGCAGCGATCAGCTTGTGGCCAAGCGCCGTGTCGGCGCAGGCCAGCGTCAGCGCAACCGGCAGACCGCGCGCAACCTCGGCGGCGAAGGACGGACCGGAAAGGGCGGCCAGCGGCTGATCGGGTAAAGTCTCCTCAATGATTTCACTCATCAAAGCGCCGGTGTTCTGCTCGACCCCCTTGTTGGCGAGGATCACCGGAATGCCTTTCGGGATGACCCGCGCCAGGTCTTCGGCAACGCGGCGCATGAATTGCGCCGGCACCACCAGCAGAAGCGCTTCGGCGTCACGGATGGCATCACCCAGATCGGCGCTGGCACGAATGCCGTCAGGCAGGGGAATGTCTGGCAGAAAACCGGGGTTGCCGTCGCCGGCATTGATGGCGGCAGCGATTTCCGGCTCGCGGGCATAAAGACTGGTGGTGCGTCCGGCGCGCCGCGCAACCGCTGCCAATGCCGTGCCCCATGCCCCGCCGCCGATGATCGCGATTTTTTCCATGGCGTATTTGTAGGCGATGCGGTGCGGGCTGTCACCTGTGCTTGGGGAATGAAATTAGTTTAAAAATTGTCATTCCGGCGCAGGCCGGGGTGACGGGCAAAACTTATTTCAGGCCTTCACGCCCGCATAGGCGGCAGCAGGGGCGTCCGGGTCGAGCGGCCAGCGCGGGCGGGCCTTGAAATCAAGCCCGTTGGTGTGGCCGAGGCGGAAATGCTCAAGCCCGGCCCAGGCGATCATGGCACCGTTGTCGGTGCACAAAGCCGGTGACGGCTTGACCAGGGTCATACCTTTGCTGGCGGCCAGATCAGAGAGCGCGCCGCCGATGGCATGGTTGGCGGCGACCCCGCCGGCAACCACCAGATGGGTGATCCCGGGATGGCTGGCCCGCGCCATATCGATGGCATGGCGGGTTCTGGCCACCAAGGTCTCGGCGACGGCAAGCTGGAACGAGGCGGCGAGATCGCTGACGGTCTGCTGATCCATCGCGCCTTCCAGCGTTTCAACGGCGCGCCGGACACTGGTCTTGAGACCGGAGAACGAGAAATCGCAACCCGCCCGGTGTGCCATCGGCCGCGGCAGATCGAATCGCGATGCATTGCCGCCTGCGGCGGCTTTCTCCAGCAGCGGCCCGCCGGGATAACCGAGTCCCAGCATTTTGGCGGTTTTATCGAAGGCTTCGCCGGCGGCATCATCGATAGTCGTGCCCAATCGTGTGTAACTACCGACACCCTTGCAGATCAAGAGCTGGCAGTGCCCGCCCGAGACCAGCAATAAAAGATACGGAAACTGGACGTCGTCGGTCAGACGCACGGTCAGGGCATGTCCTTCAAGATGATTGACGGCAACAAAGGGCTTGCCGGCGGCGACGCAAATCGCCTTCGCCGACATCGCGCCGACCAGAACGCCGCCGATCAGGCCGGGTCCGGTGGTTGCGGCGACACAGTCGAGTTCGGCAAACGAAACCCCGGCTTCCTTCATGGCCTGGGCAATGATCCCGTCGACGTGTTCAAGGTGTGCCCGCGCCGCCACTTCCGGCACGACGCCGCCGAACGGGCGATGCTCTTCGAGTTGCGACAGCACCACATTGGACCGGATGCGGCGTGCATCATCGACAACC
>JANRAT010000282.1:16367-16645 GCA_030727885.1 Rhodospirillales bacterium
GTCACAACTGGTTTCTATCCCCAAAACAATCACGTCAAAGCCCTTTCCCTTGGCGGGGCGGGACTTTACTCTCGGTCGCAGCTGAGGCCAAGTGCCCACTTAATTCGATACATATATAGTTACGACAGAAGATCAGGATAGCATGACCACCGACCCGACCCGCCTTGTAATTGGCACCCGATCAAGCCCGCTCGCCATGATCCAGACAGAAATGGCGGCAGAGCAGCTGCGCAGCCTGCATCCCGACCTGGCCGAAGCCGGTCGCCTCGTCATTGATG
>JANRAT010000283.1 GCA_030727885.1 Rhodospirillales bacterium
GTCGATGGCAACGCCGGCCTTGCCGACATCGCCCGTGACCCGCGCGTGATCGGAATCATAGCCTCTGTGCGTTGCCAGATCGAAGGCGACCGAAAGCCCCTTCTGCCCGGCGGCAAGATTTTCGCGATAGAACTTGTTGGATTCTTCGGCCGTCGAGAAGCCGGCGTATTGGCGGATTGTCCAGGGCCGGTTGGCGTACATGGTGGCGCGTGGGCCGCGCAGGTAAGGCGCGAAACCCGGCAAGGTGTCGATGTGCTCCAAGCCTTCAAGATCGGCGGCGGTATACAGCGGCTTGACGGCGATGCCTTCAGGAGTCTGCCAGGTCAGATCGTCAACGGTCTGACCCTTCAGCTCCTTGTCTGCAGCCTTGCGCCAGTCGTCCAGACCTGATTTTTTGCCGCCCGTCATGACGTCCCTCCGATGCCTTTTTGATTGCGTAGAATTATAGACGAAGCCCTGCTGGTCCCGCCATGCATTTTGCATATGCGAAATGTAAAATGGGGTTCTTTGCTGTAAAGCGCAAAATATTGTGTAGTTATCCACATCATGTGATTGCAACAAACCCAGAAACAAAATATGGTGTGTGCCATCGTGATCCGGTCACTTTCCGGGCACGGTAGGGGATGCAATCACATTGCCACATCAGGCAAGCCGAGGAGACGAAGATGACCTTCGAGTGGACACCGGATCACATTAAGATGCTCATCGCGCTCTGGAACGAGGGGCTCACCACCAGCGAAATCGGTTCCAGAATGGGAATCACTAAAAACGCGGTGGTTGGTAAAGTGCATCGGCTCGGTCTGCCGAAGCGTGGCTCT
The DNA here is from genome assembly GCA_030727885.1 of Rhodospirillales bacterium. Lineage (GTDB taxonomy): Bacteria > Pseudomonadota > Alphaproteobacteria > Rhodospirillales > Casp-alpha2 > UBA4479. The sequence continues at coordinate 819 of JANRAT010000283.1, forward strand.
CCGATCAAACCGAAGCCGGAAAAGAAGTCCAACGTCGTTTCGATGGCGCAGCTTCGCCCGGGTATGTGCGTCTGGCCGACCGGCGATCCGTCAACCGATGATTTCCATTTTTGTGGCGACAAAGCGGCTGCCGGACGGCCGTATTGTGAAACCCATTGCGAGCGGGCCTACGTCAAACCATCCAAGGACGACCGTCGCAAGCGCATCGTTAGCGCCTGACCGCCAGTCTTGACGCAACGGCTGGACAGCGTATGCTCTGGCCTATGATGACATTCAATTCGATACGTGTGATTGGACGAATTACGGACCCGGTGGCCTTCTGAGGTCGCCGGGAAACGCATGTGCTTTTTCATATGCGCGCCGTAAACAATCCACCATCGAAAGAAATGTGTCATGAACAGCCAAGCAGGCCGCCTTACAGCGGTCGAAAATCCAAAAACGTTTACCGCCTGTTTTTCCGTTGTCGCCAGCAGCGATGCCAATACGCTGAGCCGTATTCTCGAGCCCTTCACCAAACGCGGACTTACACCTTCGCATGTGTATGCGATGCGGACCGGTCCCGAACTGGACATGATGCACGTCGATTTGCAATTGCCGGACGCCGACGGGGAAACACTCCGGCGGCTGGCCAACGATCTTCGTGGCTTGCTTCTGGTGCAAACCGTTCTGACCTCGGAAAAAGCCCAGGCCGAGAATATCTGAGCCGACGGAAGGAGCATCTTCATTGAGCTTGATCGACCGACTTGATGAATGTGCACGTTTCTCTCCGCATACGTACCGGCCGTTCGTGATCGACGGACTGCAGGTCGGGCGGGTCCGTCACGAATTTGCCAGGATGTTGCGGGCTTATCCGGACGTGTTTGACTGTCGTGACGATGCGGTTGGTCTGGCTGCATCATTGAGAACACCGGAGAGCAGAACCGCTGCCGTTGCCGGCGTTCTTGAGGGCCTGCGGGATCAGGGCATGTTCGCAGGCTGGCGCGGCGAGCACTACCCCGTCTCCGAAAGCTATTATGCGGCACCGCTGCTGACGATCGAGCGGGCCGCGGTGCCGAGCTTCGGGACCATGGGATACGGCGTGCACCTTAACGGTTTTGTGCGACAAAGTGACGGCCTGCATATGTGGATCGGCAAACGATCGATGCAGAAGCAGACCGGGCCCGGCAAACTTGACCAGATGGTTGCCGGCGGATTGCCGGTCGGTATTGCCGTCCGGGAAAATCTGCTCAAGGAATGTGGCGAAGAAGCAGGCATGTCACTGCAGCTTGCCCGCACAGCAGTGCCGGTCGGTACCGTGTCTTATCTGACCGAACGCAAGGAGGGGCTCAGGCACGACGTGCTGTTCAATTATGACATCGCGCTGCCTCCGGATTTCAAGCCGACTCCAACGGACGGTGAGGTTGATGACTTCTTTCTTTGGCCAATCAGCGACGTTCTGCAGCGCATTCGCGAAACCGAAGATTTCAAGTTTAATGCCGCATTGGTGATCATTGACTTTGCCGTGCGCCATGGTGTTCTGACGCCCGATGATCCTGAATATATCGTGGTCACCGAAGCCATCCGGCTCGGCCGGTTTAGTGCGACAAAAGTTCGCTAGGGGGCTTCCGCAAAACAATCTCTGTTGCTAAAGTAAGCATATGGATACAGCCCCTCGCCACATGGACCTTTACCCGAAGATAGAGCCTTATGATTCCGGCATGCTGGATGTTGGCGATGGTCATCGGCTTTATTATGAGCAATCGGGAAACCCCGACGGGACTCCGGTTATATTCCTGCATGGCGGACCGGGAGCGGGATCGAACCCGGCACATCGGCGCTTTTTTGATCCGGCCTTTTACCGGATCGTGATTTTCGATCAGCGCGGCGCCGGACGATCACGGCCGTTTGCATCGCTGGACTGCAATACGACAGACCATCTGGTTGGTGATATCGAGCAATTACGGATTCTTTTGAATATTGAATCCTGGCTTGTGTTTGGCGGGTCTTGGGGATCGACCCTGGCGCTGGTCTATGCGCTGCGCCATACAAAACGGTGCCTCGGCCTTGTTATCCGCGGCATCTTTCTGGGTTCGTCCGAGGAACTTGACTGGTTTTTGTACGGGATACGTATGGTTTTTCCGGAAGCCTGGCGCCGGTTTGTGGAATATATCCCACAACCGGAACAGGACGATCTGCTGACCGCTTATCATACACGGCTGATCGACCCGTCTCCGGATGTGCACATGCCGGCAGCGGCATAC
>JANRAT010000284.1 GCA_030727885.1 Rhodospirillales bacterium
GGCCTGAAAGAAGCCAAGGACCTCGTCGAAGGCGCGCCTAAACCTGTTAAGGAAGGCGTGAAGAAAGACGAAGCTGAAGCACTTAAGAAACAGCTTGAATCAGCCGGCGCTACCGTCGAACTGAAGTAAGTTGACTGGTGGACGCGGTCGCTTGCGGCCGCGTCCCCATTCTTTGCACAGGGCGTTTATTTAGACCTGTTGCGGTTATTGGTTAGGACTTTTGTATCGGAACCCTTCTTTGGTTCCCCGCCTGAATTTCAGGCACGACACTGCAGACGCGTTTTTGCCCGCATAGGCCTTGCCGCGGCCGGGAAAGTAAAAACGCTGAATTCGCGGGTCGGGATCTTCGGTGCGGCATGCCGTTAGATCTCTCCCACTTGGAAACAGTTCCAGGATTGCTGGCACAACACGCCAGAACCGGAACGCAGACGAAATTGAGGGACGTAATGGCGAGCAGCTTTACGGGACGCAAACGCGTGCGGAAGAATTTCGGTCGGCTTGAAGCCGCCGTGGAAATGCCAAACCTGATCGAGGTTCAGCGCACTTCCTATGAACAATTCCTGCAGCGCGATACGCCCAAGAATCAGCGCACGGATACCGGTATTCAGGAAGTCTTCAAATCGGTCTTCCCGATTAAGGATTTCTCTGAACGTGGTACGCTTGAATTTGTCGCCTATGAATTCGAAGCCCCGAAGTACGATGTCGAGGAATGCCAGCAGCGCGGCATGACCTACGCGGCACCGCTCAAGGTGACGCTTCGTCTTGTGGTCTGGGATATCGACGAAGAAACCGGCGCCCGCTCGATCCGTGACGTCAAGGAACAGGACGTTTACATGGGCGATATGCCGCTCATGACCGCTAAGGGTACGTTCGTCGTCAACGGTACCGAACGCGTTATCGTCTCGCAGATGCACCGCTCGCCGGGCGTCTTCTTCGACCATGACAAGGGCAAGACCCATTCTTCGGGCAAATACCTGTTCGCCGCCCGGATCATTCCATATCGCGGCTCGTGGCTCGATTTCGAATTCGATGCCAAGGATCTCGCCTATGTCCGTATCGATCGTCGCCGCAAACTTCCGGTAACGACCCTGCTGCTGGCGCTCGACAGCGATGAGTCCGTACACAAACGCATCAAGGCTGCTGAAGACGGTGTCAGTCTGCCGGCCAGCGAAATCACCGGCCTGACGCCGGAAGATGTGCTCAAGTACTTCTATGACGTTGTCAGCTTTGAGCGCGTCAAGCGAGGCTGGAAAACGCCGTTCAATCCGGACATGCTGCGCGGCGTCAAGCTGACGGCTGACCTGATCAATGCCAAAACCGGCCGTGTTGCCGCAGAAGCCGGCACCAAGATGACGCCGCGTCTGCTGCGTCAGCTGGCTGAAAAAGGCATGGAAGAACAGCTTGTTGCCGATGACGAACTGATTGGCCGCTATGTCGCTAGCGACATCGTCAACCTGGAAACCGGTGAAGTTTACGTCGAAGCCGGTGAGGAAATCGTCGAAGATACGCTCGAAATGCTGACCGAAGCCGGTGTCGATGTCATCGACACGCTGGCCATCGATCACGTCAACGTCGGTCCGTACATCCGCAACACCCTGGCTGTCGACAAGAACACCAGCCGTGATGAAGCGCTGATCGACATCTATCGTGTCATGCGCCCGGGCGAGCCGCCTACCTTGGAAACCGCAGAAGCTCTGTTCCATGGTCTGTTCTTTGATTCCGAACGTTACGATCTGTCATCGGTCGGTCGGGTCAAGATGAATGCGCGCCTTGGTTTCGAAACTGAAGACACCGTGCGTGTGCTGCGCAAGGAAGACATCCTTGCCGTCGTCAAGACGCTGGTTGAACTGAAGGACGGCAAGGGTGAAATCGACGATATCGATCACCTTGGCAACCGTCGTGTCCGTTCGGTCGGCGAACTGATGGAAAACCAGTACCGCGTCGGTCTGCTGCGTATGGAACGGGCGATCCGCGAGCGCATGAGCTCGGTCGAGATCGATACCGTCATGCCGCATGACCTGATCAACGCCAAACCGGCAGCGGCTGCAGTTCGTGAATTCTTCGGCTCGTCTCAGTTGAGCCAGTTCATGGATCAGACCAACCCGCTTTCGGAAGTCACCCACAAGCGCCGTCTGTCAGCACTCGGACCGGGTGGTTTGACCCGCGAACGTGCCGGCTTTGAAGTGCGCGACGTGCACCCGACCCACTATGGTCGTATCTGCCCGATTGAAACGCCTGAAGGCCCGAACATCGGTCTGATCAACTCGCTGGCCACGTTTGCGCGTGTCAACAAGTACGGCTTCATCGAAACCCCTTACCGTGAAGTCAAAGACGGCAAGGTGTCCTCGACGGTCGTCTACATGTCGGCCATGCAGGAAGGGCGTTATACCATCGCTCAGGCCAACGCCGAACTGGATGCCAAGGGTCAATTCGTTGACGATCTGGTGAGCTGCCGCCGTGGTGGTGACTTCCTGCTGTCCAGGCCGGAAGACATCAACTACATCGACGTTTCACCGAAACAGCTGGTTTCAGTTGCAACCGCACTGATCCCGTTCCTTGAAAACGATGATGCCAACCGTGCCCTGATGGGCTCCAACATGATGCGTCAGGCGGTTCCCGTGATCCGCGCCGAGGCACCCTTCGTTGGGACCGGTATGGAAGCTGCTGTGGCCCGGGATTCCGGTGCAACGGTTGTTGCCCGCCGTTCGGGTATCGTCGATCAGATCGACGGCGCACGTATCGTCGTCAACGCCACCGAGGAAACGGATACCTCGGAAACCGGTGTCGACATCTACAACCTGCTCAAGTTCCAGCGCTCGAACCAGAACACCTGCCTGCACCAGCGTCCGCTGGTCAAAGTCGGTGACATGGTTGTCGCCGGAGACACCATCGCTGATGGCCCATCGACGGAAATCGGCGATCTGGCGCTCGGCCGTAACGTGCTGGTCGCGTTCATGCCGGGGAATGGTTACAACTACGAAGATTCGCTCCTGCTCTCGGACCGTATCGTCCGTGTCGATGTGTTCAACTCGATCCATATCGCAGAATTCGAAG
>JANRAT010000285.1 GCA_030727885.1 Rhodospirillales bacterium
CAACGACTTCGTGGCCGAAATCGGACAGTCCGCTGTCGGTCGACTCGTAGCATCCGCTACCAATCAGATTTTGCGTATTGTAGGTCATTTGAATGACGCCAACGCCGCAATCCTTGAAAACCTGAACGAATTCGAGACGGTCTTCAAAGGCGGTGGTGTTCTGGAAACCAAGCACAATGGCGGTTTTCCCATCCGCTTTTGCCTTGCGGATGTCGGCAACCGTACGTGCCTTGACGATCAGGTCGCCATGCTTCTCGAACCAGCCGTTCCATTGGCCGATGTTGATCATGGTGTCGCGGAACCCTTCCCAGATCGAGCATGTGCAATTGGCACCGGTAAGGCCGCCGCGTCGCATATCGGCGAACACGTCTTCGCTCCACTTCGAAATGATCAGACCATCAAAAATGATTGCGTCGTCGTGGAGTGTTGTCGCGGGCATGGCTGCCTCCCTGATATGCGGATTCTAATTCAGATAAATTTGGTTACAGATAAATCGCCCGAACGATCTGTTCATGGTCATCGGCATAATCGGCGACGGTACCGCCATCGACGACGACGCCGTCGCGCAGGATGATGAAACGGTCGGCAACCTTGAAGGCCAATCCCAAATTCTGCTCGATCATCAGCATCGTTGCGCCGTCTTCTTTCAGCGCTGAAATGATCGTGCCGATTTCATTGACGAACTGCGGCGACAGGCCGCCTGACGGTTCATCCAGCAACAGGACACGGGGACGCGCCATCACGGCTCGGCCAATTGCCACCATCTGCTGTTCACCGCCGGACAGCGTCATGACCCGCTGTGTCCGTCTTTCCCGCAGGCGCGGAAAATAGCCGTACACACGTTCCAATTCGGATTTGGCTGTATCACGGGAGCGAACATGGGCACCCAGTTTGAGGTTATCCTCGACGCTGAGTTGCGGAAACAGATCGCGCGATTGAGAAACCTGAACCATTCCCAACGCGAACGACTTGTGCGCCGGAAGATTTTGGATTTCCTGCCCTTCAAGCTTGATCGTTCCGGCTTTGCACCCGACGAAGCCGCTGATTGCATTCATTGCCGTCGATTTACCGCTGCCGTTGGCACCGAGAAGGCAAAGCGTTTCACCTTCGGCAAGTTCAAAGTCCACCCCTTGCAGGATTTCCTTCTTGCCGTATGCGACGCGGATACCTTCGACTTTTAATGTTGGTTCAAGCATAGCCAAGATATGCCTCCAGGACCTCGCGGTTTTCACGAATTTCGGCGGGCTTGCCTTCGGCAATATTCTGACCGGCGCAGAGCACAACAATGCGGTCCGATCCTGCCATCACCAAATCGATTGCGTGCTCAATCAGCAGGATTGAAATACCCTCTTCACCAGCCAGCCGTTTGATCACTTCCATCATCCGTATGCGCATCGGTGGCGATAGTCCGACAGCCGGCTCATCAAGCAGCAGTAGCGGCGGCTCGGTGGAGATCGTACGGATGATTTCGACCATGCGCTGTTGACCGCCAGACAGGCTTTTGACCTGCTGATCGGCAAATTCGGACATGTCCATCAAAGCAAGCAGCCGCATTGCACGGGCAGCGGCTGCCTTTTCTTCTTCGTCGGCTTTGCGGGTGCCGAAGAGCAGCCCCATAAAGTGGCTGTTAATCTGCACATGCATGCCGGTCAGAATGTTCTCAAGCACGGTCATCTCGCCGAACAGGCCACCGTTCTGAAACGTGCGGCGAACCCCGCGGGCCGATATTTCATGTGGCGTCAGGCCCTGGATTTCCTCACCATTGAAGTAGACTTCACCCGAGGTCGGCGGCACGTATCCTGAGATCACGTTGAACAGTGTCGTCTTGCCGGCACCGTTGGGTCCGATCAGGGCTTTCACCTGACCTGGGCTGGCCGAGAAGGAAACATCGGTCAACGCTTTCAAACCTGAAAAGTGTACCGAGATGTTGTTGAGTCTGAGAAGGTCTGTCATCGCATCAATCCCGGTAGTATCTGTCATGAAACACTGGCGACAACTTGGCCAGCAGACTTGCCAGCCCCTTTGGCAGGAACAGCAGAATGGTTATGATAATGCCGCCGAAAAACAGTTCGGACATGCCCGGGAATTGCCGGAAATATTCTGGCAGTATCGTCAGCACAGCACCACCGATGACGCTGCCGATCAAGCTGCCGCTGCCACCCACCATGACCATGGCAAAGTGCACAATCACTTCAGTCAGACCGAAACTTTCCGGAAACACCCGTTCCGTCGTCGCGGCAAACATCGCCCCGGCAATGCCGACGATGGAGCCACTCATGACGAAAGTCAGGATGATGTAGTTGCTGGTTGAAATGCCAAGTGATGCTGTCGTCATTTCGTTGTCGCGAATGGCAATGATTGCCCGACCGACCCGTGAACGCAGCAGATTCGACACGCCTTTCACGACAAGCACCGTGATCAGCAGGAAGACGTAGAATTTTGCAGTATCCGAATGCATCGACATGCCGAAGACCGAGATATTATACAAAGGCAATCCGTCTGTACCGTGCGTTATCTTGTCGGCATGGATGTAGACCCAGCGCATCAGTTCGCCGAACGCCATGGTGATAATCGCCAGATAATAGAGCCTGATGCCGCGCAACGCCGTAATACTGGCGAGCAACCCGGCAAGGCCGCCGACAACCGCGGCACTGACCAGTGCGATATCATATGTGAAGCCCAGGTGCGACATCAGGATTGCCGTCGTATACGCACCGATCCCGAAGAAAGCGGTATTGGCGAATGCCAGCTGTCCGAGGTTGCCGATCACCAGATTGAAGCCGACTGTGACCAGCACATAGACCATCATGATGTTGACCATGAACTGCAAATAATCGTTCGCAACCAGTGGAATAAACATGGCGGCCAGCGGCACGACATAGAACAGCCGACGACTGGCTTTCCAGGACTTGCGCTCCATTGAAGGGTTTGTATTCATAGCCACTCCTTAAACCCGAACCACAGCGCGTTTGCCGAACAATCCCGAAGGACGGATCACCAGAACGACCAGGATCACCAGATAGCTG
>JANRAT010000286.1:0-1102 GCA_030727885.1 Rhodospirillales bacterium
AGTGCAAAGGATGTCCATGACGTACTGGCTGCCCATTATGACGGGCGGCGGTTCGTGACGGTCGCTGATCTGCTGACAGGCGACAGAACGGCCATACTTGACCCTGAAGCCCTGAACGGCACCAACGAGCTCCATATCCACGTCTATGCCAGCAAAGATGGCAGTCAAGCCGTTGTCTGCGGTGTTCTGGATAATCTGGGCAAGGGCGCATCCGGACAAGCGGTGCAATGCCTCAACCTGATGATAGGGGCTGCTGAAGAAGCAGGCCTGATAGACCCGATCCTGCTTTAAAATTTTCTCGTGATGTGAGTTTCGCACCCCCTCACCTAACCTCTCCCCCTAAAAGGGGGAGAGGGATGAGTTGGTTTGTGCGCGGATACGTGAGTCCCTCTCCCCTACAAAGTGGGGGAGAGGACAGGTGAGGGGGCTTTCATGCAGGCTTAGCGGTTGCCCAGAAATTCCCTGACCCGGCGGATCGCTTCACGGATATTTTCCGTCGAATTGGCATACGAGAAACGCAGGTAACCTTCACCATGGGCACCGAAGCTGGTCCCGGCAATGATCGCAACGCCGGCTTCTTCAAGCAGCTTGTCCTGCAACGCCTTGGCCGACATGCCGGTGCCCTCGATGTTCGGGAAGGCATAAAAAGCGCCACCGGGCTCAATACAGCGGAAGCCTTCGACCTGATTGAGTTCCGAGACGATCACACGCCGCCGCTCATTGAAGGCTTTCATCATGGTATCGATATCCGTCTGCGGTCCCTGCAGGGCGGCAACACCGGCCCACTGGGTTGGTGCATTGACGCATGAATGACAATTGATGGCGAGGCGGGTGGCATGTTCGGCAAGCTTGCTTGGCCAAACCGCATAACCAAGCCGCCAGCCGGTCATGGCATAGGTCTTTGACCAGCCGTCGAGCATGATGACGCGGTCTCGCAAGTGTTCGTATTCAAGCATACTGACGTGCTCGCGCCCGTCATAAAGCATGCGACCGTAAATTTCATCGGACAGGATCGCCACGTTCGGGTGCGCTTCAAGTCCCTTGGCAAGCTTGTCCATTTCTTCGCGGGGGACGATGCCGCCGGTCGGGTTGGCCGGGGAAT
>JANRAT010000286.1:1112-2997 GCA_030727885.1 Rhodospirillales bacterium
GGCGTGATCAGGGCGAGAACTTCTTCGGCCGAGAACGAAAATCCGTTTTCTTCGTGCAGCGCCATCGGCACCGGCTTGGCACCACTGAATTTGATCACCGATTCATAAATCGGGAAGCCGGGGTTCGGATAGATGATCTCGGTACCGGGCTGTCCGAACATCAGTACCGCAAAAAACATCGTCGGCTTGCCGCCCGGCATGATCACGACATCATCGGGGCTGACCGTGCACTTCTTGTATTTGAGGATGTCGGCGGCAACCGCTTCTCGGAGTTCCGGAATGCCGTTTGCCGGGGTATAACCATGATGGCCGTCACGCAGCGCCTTTACGGCGGCTTCGACGATATGGCCCGGTGTTTTGAAATCCGGCTGACCAATCCCGAGGTTGATCACATCCTTGCCGCCAAGAGCCAGTTTATTGGCGCGGGCAAGGACTTCGAAGGCCGATTCGGTTCCCAATCTGGCCATGGCATCGACAAGTTGCGGCATGTTTTTTCCTCCGGTTATTGCTTGGCGGCACTATGCCGATTAGCGTGCTGTCTGTCACCGCCTTTACGAGACGAATATTAACAGGGAAATATAACATGAATGGTGCTGAAGCGTTGGTCCGCAGCCTTGCCGGTTCGGGAATTGATGTCTGTTTTGCCAATCCCGGCACCTCGGAAATGCATTTCGTTGCAGCACTCGACCGGTTGGACCTGATTTATTGCGTCTTGGCGTTGCAGGAAAATGTCGCCACGGGTGCCGCCGACGGTTACGCACGGATGAGCGGCCTGCCGGCGGCGACGCTGCTGCATTGCGGCCCCGGTTTCGCCAATGGTCTGGCCAACGTTCACAATGCCAAGAAGGCCCGTGTACCGATGGTCAACATCGTCGGCGATCATGCCAGCTATCACATTGAATACAATGCACCGCTGACATCCGATATTCAGGCGATCGTCAGCCCGGTTTCTGACTGGGTGGTGACGTCGATGACACCCGATGATGTCGGCCCGGACGCAGCGCGCGCCGTTTCCAAAGCCAGGAGCTGGCCCGGAAAGATTGCGACGATGATCCTGCCTGCCGACATGGCCTGGTCGGAAACCGACCTGATCGGTACGGATCTGTTGCCGGAAGCGCCGCAAAAGGTCATACCGGCAGAGGTCAAAGCGGTCGCCAAGGCCCTGAAATCCGGCAAAAAGGCCGTCATCTTCATGTCGGGCGCCGTGCTGATTGATCCGGGTCTGAGCAAGGCCGGCAAGGTCCGCGCTGCGACCGGTGCCGATTTGCTGGCCCAGACCTCAAACCGGCGTATCGACCGGGGTGCCGGACGGGTGCCGGTCGGCAAGCTGCCGTATCCTGTCGATCATGCGCTGGCGACACTGAAGGATTATGAGGTTGTCATTTTGCTAGGCACCGACGAGCCGGTCAGTTTCTTTGCCTATCCGAACAAGCCGAGCCGCATGTCGCCGAAAGGGGCTGAAATCCTGCGCCTTGCCGGGCCGGAGCAGGATACCCTTGAAGCGCTGGACATGTTGCTTGATCTGCTGGATGCCAACGACCTCGAGCCCGAGGTTGTCGCCTATGAAGAGGCCCCGGACATCAGCGGCCTCAAGGGGCCAATCACACCTGAGATCATCTCCAAGGCGTTCCGCGCGCATATGCCGGAAGATGCCATCATCGTCGATGAAAGCATTACCACCGGACGCTCGTTCTTTCCCGATAGCCGTGCCGCCAAGCCGCACACCTGGCTGCAGAGCACCGGCGGTGCCATTGGCGAAGGAATGCCGATGGCGGTCGGCGCTGCAATTGCCTGCCCGGATCGCCGGGTCATCACCCTGCAATCGGACGGCTCGGCCATGTACAGCAATCAGGCGCTGTGGACGATGGCCCGTGAAGGCCTGGAT
>JANRAT010000287.1 GCA_030727885.1 Rhodospirillales bacterium
CGTGTTCAGATCATCGTCGCTTTGCAGGGTCAGCCGGCCAAGCGCGATCAGGTCCTTGATGACCAGCTGATCGGGCAGGATCATGCGATCACGTCCGGACACCGGAATATTTCGCTCCTTGAGTGCGGCGACCAGAGATTCGGCCATGCTCTTGCGCCGTTGCACGAGGATCAGGACATCACCCGGACGTACCGCGCGGCCCTGTGCCTGGAGGATTTCTCCGTTATCGAGCCAGCCTTGGATGGTGTCGGCAATGCGGACCGCAACCCGGCCGATCGGGCTGTCGCTGCCGACATGATCCAGTGGCACATGCCACGGATCTTCCTTGCCGTCATCTTCTTTGGGGACTTCCTTCGGCCACAGTTCGACCAGACCGGCCTGACCCTGACGGGCTGAATGATGCCGGATCTTCTCGCCGGCAAAGCTTAGACCGCGCGCCGCATCGGGATTCTCGAACACGGCATCGACGATTTTCAGGATCGTCGGGGCGGAGCGGAAACTCTCGGCCATGGCGACTGATTGCCAGAGCTGGTCAATGCTGGTGACCTGTCCGGCAAAGCGTTTGCTCATGGCCCCGAACATCGCCGGGTCGGCGCCCTGAAAACTGTAGATCGACTGCTTTTCGTCGCCGACGGCAAACATCGTGCGTGGCCGCTCGGCGGTTTCCTCGTAGCGGCTTTCACCGGTGAAGAAATCCGACGCAATCGCCTCGATCACCTGCCACTGTTCGGGGCTGGTGTCCTGCGCTTCATCGACCAGCACGTGTTCAATGCCGCCGTCGAGTTTGTAGTGCACCCAGCTGACGCCGGACTGGCTGCCGAGCAGCGCCGAGGCGCGCTCGATCAGATCGTCATAATCAAGTTTGCCGCGATGCTGCTTGATGCCTTCGTAAGCATCGATCAGCGCCGCACCGAGCAGGATCAGCGAGCGGGTTGCAGCGCAGATGTTGATCGACCGGATCAGGTCCTTGATGGCGAGGCACTGTGTGCCCAGTTCAAGTGCGATGTCGAGCGCACCGGGATCACTGGCCAGTGCCGCTTTTGCCAGCAATGTCGAGTTTGCTTTCAGATCGCCGTCTTTTTTGATGAACAGTGATGCATACAAATCGTGCCACAGCGGCATGCGCTGTTCGGGCTGCATCGTCAGCCAGGCCCGGGTATCTTCCGCCATTTTTTTATTCGTTGAGGCGCCATGATCCCAGGCTGCGCACAGCCGTTCAAGATCGGCCCGTGTCTTGTCGTCGACGGTGCAGGCATCGCGGATGATGTCGTCTTCGGTTGTTTTCGGGTCAATGCCGAAATAATCATAGACGGCGTCGGCAAGCCGTTCCGGACCGCCAAATTGATGCAGGGCGGCGCGGAATTTTGCGCGGGTGCCGTCCAGTTCCTTCATCAGCTCGGCAAACTGCTCCTCGTTGACCAGCGCGGCGATGGCGCTGAGCGCATCGGCCAGAACCGTGCCGCTGGCTTCGGCATCGCTCAGCACATGGTCGCGGGCCAGCAGTTGCAGTTCGCGCTGGTCACGCTCATCCATGACGCGGAAGTCGGGGGCGATCTGTGCTTCCAGCGGAAAGCGGCCAAGCAGGGATTCGCAGAACGAATGGATGGTCCTGATTCTCAAGCCTTCCGGCGCTTCAAGGGTTTCTGCAAACAGCCTTCGCGCACGGTCGATCAGGGCCGCGTCAACGGGATGCTCGCCCAGCGCATGCAGCTCTTCGGCGATCACCGCGTCGGGCATGGCTGACCAGCTGCTCAGCAGTTCCGATAGCCGGTTGGCCATTTCTGCCGCCGCCGCCTTGGTGAAGGTCAGACATAAAATCCGTTCCGGTGCGACACCGGCCAGCAACAGCCTCGAAATGCGGTCGACCAGCACGCCGGTCTTGCCGGTCCCGGCGTTGGCCGAGACCCACACCGACGCCGCCGGCGTTGCTGCGGTGATCTGCTGATTGGTGCGATTGCGGACGCGGAATGTTGGTACGCCGTTCATGCGTCGTCCTCGCCGCCACCGGCACCACGCCACTCGGCGACACGGGCCAGATGATCGTAATCGCCGAACTTGTTTTCATACTGCGGACGCGGCTGCGACAGATAGCTCCGTTTCGGATCGGCATATTGTGTGATCAGCTGGTTCACACCGGTCATTGTCTTGTCGATAAGCTCACCGATGTCGGCTTTGAGTTTGAGCGGCGCCGCCTCGCCCGGTTTGCGGCCGCCGGACAGCTTGACGTACATCAGCTCATGGGCGGCTTCGGCGGGCACGCCCTTAAAGGCCCCCTGTTTTGCCATCACCGCTTCCAGCGGCAGCTGCGGGCTGAACATCGCTTCGACCTGCTTGGCGCTGGGGGCCTGACCGGTCTTGTAATCGATGATCGACAGGCCAAGCTCGGGGCGCACATCGATGCGGTCGGGCTTGGCGGTGATGGTGAAGCCGCCTTCGATGGCATCAATGACCAGCTTGCCGGTATCCTCGGCAAAGGTGACCTGCCAGCCTTCGGCCAGACGGCTTCGCTGCCATTCGACGAACCATTCGGTAATGCGCACAAACCGGGGCCACCAGAACGCCCGCACGCCGGGTCTGGCCAGATGTTCGGCAAACACACTGCGTCCGATCTCGATCAGACGGCGTTCGGCATCATCGGGCAGTGCCGTCGGATAGGTGCGGACGAATTCTTCGAGCGCTCCATGGATCAGCGTGCCGCGGTCGGCGGCGCCCGGGTTGTCGTCCAGCGGATCAAGGACCTTCAGCTTCAGGATGTGCCTGGCATAGATCGCATAGGGGTCGCGGATCAGGGTTTCAATTTGCGTCACCGACAGCTGTGTGGGGCGCGCCGCAAGCGGCGGGCAGGGGTTGGGGATGACCGGCTGGATGCGCTCGGCGGCGTCCAGTGCCTCGACCCATTTCAGCCATGGCCAGTCCGGATTGGGGGCCAGACAGTCTGGCGTGCCGGCGCGCTCCAGCAGGTTGTCGAGCCGCAACAGCCAGCGCGACGGC
>JANRAT010000288.1 GCA_030727885.1 Rhodospirillales bacterium
CGTCAACATCGACGCCCTTAATGTCCGGCACGTCCAGCGGCGACGGCAGAAAATCGACAACGGCGTCAAGCATCGGCTGCACGCCTTTGTTCTTGAATGCCGATCCGCAGAGTACGGGCACGAAAATGTTACCGATACAGCCCTTGCGGATGCAACGTTTGATGGTGGCTTCGTCAGGCTCTTTGCCTTCGAGGTAGCCTTCCATAACGGCATCATCGACTTCGGCGATAACTTCGATCAGCTTTTCACGGTATTCAGCGGCTTTATCGGCCAGATCGGCAGGAATGTCTTTGTATTCGAATTCTGCACCAAGGGATTCATCTTTCCAGATGATGGCCTTCATGGTGATCAGGTCGACGAGACCAAGAAAATCGCTTTCGCTGCCAATCGGCAACTGCAGAACCGCCGGGGTTGCGCCCAGACGATCAATGATCATGTCAACGCAGCGATAGAAATCGGCACCGATACGGTCCATCTTGTTGATGAAGCACATCCGCGGCACACCGTATTTGTCAGCCTGACGCCAGACCGTTTCGGACTGCGGCTCAACACCGGCAACCGAGTCAAACACGGCAACAGCACCATCAAGAACCCGCAAAGAACGCTCAACTTCAATCGTAAAGTCAACGTGGCCAGGCGTATCAATGATGTTAATCCGGTGGTCTTTCCAGAACGTCGTGGTTGCAGCGGACGTGATCGTGATACCACGCTCCTGCTCCTGCTCCATCCAGTCCATGGTGGCCGTGCCGTCATGGACTTCGCCGATCTTGTAGGACTTGCCTGTATAGTACAGGACGCGCTCGGTCGTCGTCGTCTTACCGGCATCAATGTGTGCCATGATGCCGATATTACGGTATTTCTCGAGCGGTGTTACGCGGGTTGCCATGGGGAAAAGGCTCCTGACCTAATTACCAGCGATAATGCGAGAAGGCTTTGTTTGCCTCTGCCATACGGTGTGTGTCTTCACGTTTCTTGACGGCGGCGCCACGATTGTTGGCAGCATCCATCAGTTCAGCGGAAAGACGTTCCATCATCGTATTCTCGGAACGCTTGCGTGACGTTTCAACGAGCCAACGGATGGCCAAAGCCTGACGACGATCGGTACGCACTTCGACTGGCACCTGATAGGTGGCACCACCGACGCGGCGTGAGCGGACTTCGATCATCGGCTTCACATTCGAAATGGCTTCATGGAACACCTGCAAAGGGTCCTGGCCGCCTTTTGAATGAACGATATCGAAAGCACCGTAGACGATGTTTTCGGCAGCGGATTTCTTGCCGTCTTTCATCAGCGCATTCATGAATTTGGTAACGACCAAATCCTTGAACTTTGCGTCCGGAAGGACTTTGCGCTTTTCGGCAGAGTGGCGACGAGACATGTGTTCGCTCCTTACTTCGGACGCTTCGCGCCGTATTTCGAACGGCGCTGACGGCGGTCGTTAACACCCTGGGTGTCAAGCGTACCGCGAATAATGTGATAACGAACGCCCGGCAAATCCTTCACGCGGCCGCCGCGGAGCATAACAACTGAGTGCTCCTGCAGATTGTGGCCTTCGCCCGGAATATAGCTGGTCACTTCGAAACCGTTCGTGAGACGCACGCGAGCGACTTTACGAAGGGCCGAGTTCGGCTTTTTCGGGGTTGTGGTATAGACACGGGTGCAAACACCACGTTTTTGCGGGCAGGCTTCAAGTGCCGGCACCTTGTTACGGGTGACCGGGGCCTTACGCGGCTTACGAATTAACTGGTTGATCGTCGGCATACGCTCAATCCAACTCCTAAAAACACTTGCCCACCATCGGGCTGACAACATGAGTTGAGCCGAGGCCCCGCGCGCCTGACTTGGCGTACCGGCTATGGCTCAAACAATCGCCCCAGACGAAACATAGTGTCCGGGGTCTTTTGCTATTTTTTTTCGTCACCCAAGTCATCGATTGCGTCTAGTCAGTAATGACTACCACCAATCCCTTGAGTGCCGCGGACTATATTGACGCCCCCACCTGTCGTCAACCGGAAAGTTATTAAAAAAAATACCGTAAAAACAGGAAGTTAGTCATAATGCGGTGCCAGCGTGTCATTTAAACACCACATTTAGAGGCTGCTTTTGCTGCGTTGCAAAATCCAGAGTCGGAAAGTCGTCTTTATAGTTAACAGGGTCTCGGGATTCGCCGCTATCCGCGAATCAAAAAGGGCGCACTCCCTAAGGAATGCGCCCTATTGATTGGCTAATGTCCGAATCAATCGGCGTCGGCGTTTGCCGGTGCGTCAAGAAGTTCGGCCGCCTGCTCTGGCGGAAGCGTTTTGGCGACTGCTGCATCACGTTTGGCAGCGATTTCACGCATCTCGTTCATCACCGAGCCGGTACCAGCCGGGATCGGACGACCAACGATGACGTTTTCCTTGAGACCGACGAGGTCATCGACCTTGCCGGAAACAGCCGCTTCAGTAAGCACGCGGGTGGTTTCCTGGAACGACGCAGCCGAGATGAACGACTGGGTCTGCAGGCTGGCTTTGGTAATCCCCTGAAGAACCGGGGTGTACTCGGCCAGCTTACCGCCCTCATCTTTGGTTTTGGCGTTGATCTTGTCAAACTCTACCTTGTCGACCAACTCGCCAACCAGCAGCGTGGTATCGCCACCGGCCGTGATTTCAACCTTCTGCAGCATCTGGCGAACGATCACCTCGATGTGCTTGTCGTTGATTTTCACACCCTGCAAACGATAGACGTCCTGGATTTCGTTGATCAGGTATTCGGCAAGTGCCTCGACACCCAGAACGCGCAGGATATCGTGCGGCACCGGGTTACCATCCATCAGGGCATCGCCGATCTGGACGTAGTCGCCTTCCTGAACCGACAGGTGACGGCCCTTCGGCACCAGGTATTCGGTCGGCTCCATGCCGTCCTCAACCGGTTGCACGATGACGCGGCGCTTGTTCTTGTAGTCCTTGCCGAATTCGACGCGGCCTTCGCTTTCGGCGATGATCGCGTG
>JANRAT010000289.1 GCA_030727885.1 Rhodospirillales bacterium
GCGACGAATATTCCGCCGCACACTCTGGGTGAGGTGATCGACGCCTGTTTCGCGTACATCGAAAACCCCGACATCACGATCGATGAAATCATCGAAAAATACATTCCCGGTCCGGATTTCCCGACCGGTGGTCTGGTCATGGGCCGCAACGGCATCCGCTCGGCCTATCATACCGGGCGCGGCTCGGTGCTGATGCGCGGGCGCACCAGCTTTGAGGAAATCTCCAAGAACAAGACCGCGATCATCGTCCACGAAGTGCCGTATCAGGTGAACAAGGCCCGGATGGTCGAAATCATCGCCGAAGCGGTCCGTGACAAGCGGATCGAGGGGATTTCCGATCTCCGCGACGAGTCCGACCGCAAGGGCGTGCGCGTGGTCATCGAAATCAAGCGCGACGCCGAACCGGAAGTCGTGCTCAACCAACTGTTCCGCTATACGCCGCTGCAGACCAGCTTCGGCGTCAACATGCTGGCGCTGCACGAAGGCCGCCCGCAGCAGATGAATCTGAAAGAGATCATCGCCGCATTTGTCGCCTTCCGCGAAGACGTGATCCGCCGCCGTACCATCTTCGAATTGGGCAAGGCCCGCGAACGGGCACATATCTTGGCCGGTCTGGCTGTCGCCGTCAGCAACATCGACGATGTGATTGCGGTGATCCGCAACGCCAAGGACCCGGCAACGGCCCGCGAAGAACTGATGGCCCGTGAATGGCCGGCCGAAGACGTGGCGCCGATGATTGCGCTGCTGGACGAGCCGGGACGCGGTGTTACCGACGGCAAATACCGCCTGTCCGAAGAACAGACCAAGGCCATCCTGGAACTTCGTCTGCACCGCCTGACCGGGCTGGAACGCGACAAGATCGGTGACGATCTCAGGGAAATCAGCGAACGCATCGCCGAATATCTGGCGATCTTGCGCTCGCGTGAGAAGCTGCTGGTCATTCTGATTACTGAAATGCAGGCGATCCGCGACAAATTCGCCAATGACCGTCGCACCTCGCTTGAGGAAGATGCCTACGAACACGACATCGAGGATCTGATCCAGCGCGAAGACATGATCGTCACCGTGACCAACGCCGGCTACATCAAGCGGGTGCCGGTCTCGACCTACCGGGCGCAGCGCCGCGGCGGCAAGGGCCGTTCCGGCATGGCGACCCGTGACGAGGATTTCGTCACACAGGTCTACGTCGCCAATACGCACCAGCCGGTGCTGTTCTTCTCGTCGACCGGGATGGTCTACAAGATGAAGGTCTACAAGCTGCCCGTGGGCACGCCGCAGGCGCGCGGCAAGGCGCTGATCAACCTGTTGCCGCTTGATCCCGGCGAGACCATCACGACGACGATGGCGCTGCCCGAGGACGAGACGACGTGGGAAGACCTGTTCGTGATGTTTGCGACCTCGTTCGGCAATATCCGCCGTAACCGACTCAGCGACTTCACCAACGTCATGGCCAACGGCAAGATCGCCATGAAGTTGCTGGAAGGCGACTCTCTGGTTCGCGTGCGGACCTGTTCGGAAGATGACGACGTGACGCTGGCGACCAAGGGCGGCAAGTGTATCCGCTCGCCGGTCACCGATGTGCGCGTGTTCTCCGGCCGCACCTCGGTTGGCGTGCGCGGCATCCGCCTGAAAAAGGGCGACGAAGTCATTGCCATGTCGATCCTCAGGCATATCGAGGTCGATACCGAAACCCGCGATGCCTATCTGCAGGCGGAACACGCGTTCCGGCGGCTGCAAAGCTCCGATTACGAGGGCCGTCCCGACGACAAGGCCCGCGACGAGGAACTGGCGAAACGGATGACTGAGCCGGCATTCGCCGAACTGGCCGAGAACGAGCAGTTCATCCTGACGGTCACCGCAGACGGCTACGGCAAGCGCTCGTCGGCCTATGAATACCGGATTTCCGGTCGTGGCGGGCAGGGCATTACGGCGATCTCGCTGGACCGGCCCGATGGCAAGGACGACGCCAGCGTGGTTGCCTCGTTCCCGGTCATCGACACCGATCAGGTAATTATGGTGACCAACGGCGGGCAGATCATCCGCACGCCGATCGATACGGTGTCGATCGTCGGACGCGGTGCGCGCGGTGTGCGCCTGTTCAACGTTGCCGATGGCGAGGATGTGGTCTCGGTATCGAGAATCCGTGAAGCGGTCGACGGTGACGACGACGAAGGCGACGAGGGCGAAGACGCTGATAGCGACGTCGTCCTTGCCGCAACCGGTACCGATGACGCTATGGTAGAGGCAGACGAGGATGAAGCAGAGCAGCCAGAAGCGCCTGCTGACGAGGATCCCGACGCATGAGTGACAAGCAGAGTAAGCGGATCGGTGTCTATCCCGGGACTTTCGATCCGGTCACCAATGGTCACATCGACATCATCGGCCGGGCGACCCGCGTCGTTGACGAGCTGGTGGTCGCGGTGGCGGTGAATATCGGCAAGGGACCGTTGTTCACGCTCGAGCAGCGGGTCGAACTGCTGCAGGGGACGATGAAGCGACTGGCACCGGAGGTCTCGTCGCGAATCCGCATCGTGCCGTTTGACAATCTGCTGGTCAATTTCGTGCACGAGCAGGGGGCAACGGTGATTGTCCGGGGGCTGCGTGCGGTTTCCGACTTCGAATACGAATTCCAGATGGCCTCGATGAACGCCAGGCTCGATAACCGCATCGAAACGGTGTTTTTGATGGCGTCCGAGCGAAATCAGTTCATTTCGTCGAGATTCGTCAAGGAAATCGGTCGTTTGGGCGGCGATATCGGCCATTTTGTCACGCCGGAGGTCAAGGCCAGCCTGATTGCCCGCTATGCCGAGGGCGATGCACCAGAGGAATAATCCGACCAAGCGGTGGGTCCGGCAGCTTATCAGGCAGCCGGACAGACTTTTTCCGCACTTTTAGGCAAATCCAACGTTGACCATCGGACCCTGCCTCCGTAATGTCCCGGCGGTTCCGGAGGCCAGCCGTTACGGCCTGTGGAGAAAAG
>JANRAT010000290.1:0-4777 GCA_030727885.1 Rhodospirillales bacterium
TGATTGCCCGCGACCAGGGCTGGTTAAAGCGGATGGAAGAGGCGATCAAGGCCGGTCTGACCGCTGAAGCCGCCGTACAGCGGGTGTTGGACGATCTGCGCGCCCGCATGGCTCAGGTCAGCGATCCCTATCTGCGCGAGCGAGTTCATGACTTTGAAGATCTTGCCCATCGGCTTTTGCAGCACCTGCTGGGTACACCGGCCAGCCCCGATCTGTCGGCATATCCAGAGGGCGCGATCCTTATTGCAAAGTCGCTCGGCCCTGCGCAATTGCTGGATTACAATGCCAAACTGCTGAGCGGTTTGATCCTCGAAGAAGGCTCGCCGACGGCGCATGTTGCGATTATTGCCCGGGCGCTGGATATTCCGGTGATTGGCCGCATCAAGGGCATTATGGACCGGGTCAACGAAGGCGATCCGCTGATTGTTGATGGCGACCGTGCTCAGGTATTTCTGCGGCCAGGGGACGATATCCGTAAAAGCTTTCTGGATACCGTTCGTCTGCATCAGGAGCGCCGCGAATATTATAGTGAACTCGTGCCGCTTGAGCCCATTACCAAGGATCGCGAGCGGGTTACTCTGCTGGCCAATGCCGGATTACTTGTCGACGTTGAGCAGATGCAGGTTCTGGGGGCAGAGGGGATTGGTCTGTTCAGAACCGAGATCCAGTTCATGATGCGCACCGAACTGCCAAGTCTGGAAGAACAGACCGAACAGTATCGCAGGATTATCGAGACGGCAGATGGCCGTCCTGTCACTTTCCGTACCCTCGACATCGGCAGTGACAAAATCTTGCCGTATCTGGAAAGCGATGAAGAGGAAAACCCGTCAATGGGATGGCGGGCAATTCGGGTCGGCCTGGACCGTCCGATGCTGCTGCGCCGACAGATGCGCGCCATGGTCAGAGCCGCAAAGCAGTGCAAGACGGATATCTCCATCATGTTTCCGATGATCACCGAGGTCGTTGAATTTGAGGCCGCGAAAAAGCTGCTGGACCGTGAAATTGATAGCGAATCGACCAAACAGCAGGTTTTTGCCGGTGCCATGCTGGAAGTGCCGGGGTTATTATTCCAGCTTGAACAATTATTGGCACATGCCGATTTTCTGTCGGTAGGATCCAACGACCTTATGCAGTTTCTGTTCGCTACGGATCGCGGTAATCCGCGACTGTCGGACCGTTATGACACATTGTCGCCTGCCGCATTGCGGGTTCTCAAAAACGTTGTCGATGTCTGTCAGGCTTGTGAGAAACCTGTTACTGTATGCGGAGAGATGGCCGGGCGGCCATTGGAAGCCATGGCACTGGTTGGGCTTGGCTTTCGACGCTTGTCGATGTCGAACCCGAGCATCGGTCCTGTCAAGGAAATGACACGTTCATTAAACGTCGAAACTTTGAAGGGTTTTATGCTGCCACTGATGGGCAGTGCTGAACATAGTTTGCGCGGTAAATTGAGAGGGTTTGCACTGGACCATGGGGTTGCCGTATGACGAACAGGTGGCAATGGCAGTCAAACCGTTTAAGATCCTGATTTACCCTTGTAAATCAAAGACAAATTGTGAGAATAACGACGCAGAGTGAACCCGGGAAACCGCGGAGAACGTTATCGCGTCACGCAACGACGGGTTAAAACGAACCTTATGAGCAATAAAGACCAGAATAAAGACAAGGATGCCAAGAACGGCGCTGATCGTTCGCCACCAGTCGGCGCGCTGTTGCGTGCTTCAAGACTGCGTGTCGGAGAAGAACTGCGCGCCGTCGCGGATGTCCTTTGCATCCGCTATCCGTATCTGGAGGCGATTGAAAACTGCCGATATGAGCAGTTGCCGGGCAACACATACGCCGTCGGGTTTATTCGGACTTACGCAGAACATCTTGGGCTCGACGGCGATGAAGTCGTCAGGCGCTATCGTGCCGAACAGGTCGGCAAGAGAAGCGCCACCGACCTGGCTTTCCCGACACCGGTTCAAGACAGCGGTGTGCCCAAAGGGGCGATTGTTTTCATCGGCGTTATGCTTGCGTTGATTGTTTACGGGGGCTGGTACGTCACGACCACGGATGAGAGCACTCTTTCCGATCTGATTTCGCCGGTTCCCGATCATCTGAAGCAAATGGTGAATGGTGAAGGCGAGGTCGGGAAGGCAGATATGAGTGCCGCCCCTGTCGTGCCAGAATCCACTTCGCCGGCCC
Source organism: Rhodospirillales bacterium (assembly GCA_030727885.1). Classification (GTDB taxonomy): domain Bacteria; phylum Pseudomonadota; class Alphaproteobacteria; order Rhodospirillales; family Casp-alpha2; genus UBA4479. The sequence continues at coordinate 2,188 of JANRAT010000290.1, forward strand.
TGCCCGACTCGTCACAAACGGGCTCGGCAAGTGCTGAAGCAGAAACAGAGAAAGTAGCCCGTGAAGTAGTAGAAGCAGCCAAACAATCGGCCAATACTGCCATAGAAGCTGTTGCACCTGTTGTCGGATATTCGTCCCCGACAATGAAAAATGATTCCGTATCGGCTAAGCCCACTGAAGCTGTCGATGAGGTTGATAAGCCTGTTACAGAAACGACGAATAAAAATACATCGCTGGAGACCGCAGATCCCGTTGCAAAAGCCGTCAGTCCAGTCGTCCCTGCGCCTGAACAGGTGGTGTCTAAGCCGGCCCCGGTCGTCGTCCCCAAAGAACCCGTTAAGCCTGCGATAGCTGCTCAACCGGCCCAGGCTAGTCGAAAGCCTGAGCCGCCGGTGGTCAGTGAGCCAATAACACTGGCCGCGCCCGTCACCGAACAAGCGGCGACGCCTGCAGCGGAACCGCAAACAAGTGCGGCCACAGCATCAAACCCTGAACAGCCCCGACCCGGCACTAATGAGGTCACCGCCGAAGATCTCAATAAACTGGTTCTGCGCCAGGCTACCGGTGGTCCGACACAATCCGCCAATCAGAAGACAGACAGTACAAAGGTCTTGTCTGGCCCTGCTGCTAAGACGTCAGGTATTGTTATTTATGCCATCGGCAGCAGCTGGGTTGAAATAAAGAACCCGCAAAACGGTACTATCGTTTTCACTGGCCTGATGAAAGACGGTAACGCTTTCAATGTGCCTGACATCAAGGGTCTGACACTGGACACCGGGAATGCTGGCGCTCTAAAGATAACCGTTGATGGCATAGTGGTTCCTGAAATCGGCAGCATTGGCGCAGTTCGCAAGAATGTTGCTCTGGATGCGCCTCGTTTAAAAGCCGGTACGGCTATCCCCAGATAAACCGAGATTACAATGAGCACCCATTTTTCACCAATCATTCGCCGTCAAAGCATCCCGGTTCTTGTCGGCGGTGTTGCCATTGGCGGCGGCCCGGTTGTCGTCCAGTCAATGACCAATACCGATACTGCCGACATCAAGGGAACGACCGAGCAGGTTGCAGCACTGGCTCAGGCCGGTTCGGAAATCGTGCGGATCACTGTTGATCGCGACGAAGCCGCCAAGGCTGTTCCGCATATTCGCGACGCGCTCGATAAAATGGGATGTGACGTCCCTCTGGTCGGTGATTTCCATTACATTGGGCATACCCTGCTCACGCAGAATCCGGCCTGCGCCGAGGCCTTGGCCAAATATCGCATCAATCCGGGGAACGTCGGCTTTCGTGAAAAGCGGGACCGTCAGTTCACGACCATGATCGAAGTCGCACTGAAATATGACCGCCCAGTCCGGATCGGCGTAAACTGGGGGAGTCTGGATCAGGAACTGGTGATCGGGCTGATGGACGAAAACGCCAAGTCAGCAAACCCGAAAACGGCACAGGACATCACCGAGGATGCACTGGTACTGTCAGCCCTGCAGAGCGCCGAACTGGCCCGTGAACTGGGCATGGGGGCCGACAAGATCGTGCTTTCGTGCAAGGTTTCCGATGTGCAAAGCCTGATCCGAGTATATCGTACACTGGCCGGAAAATGTGACTATGCGCTGCATCTGGGACTGACCGAAGCGGGCATGGGTTCGAAGGGGATCGTTGCCTCAACGGCAGCACTTTCGGTTCTGCTGCAGGAAGGCATCGGCGATACCATTCGTGTTTCACTGACCCCGGCGCCCGGTGGCGACAGGACAGAAGAAGTCATTGTTGCCCAGCAGATTTTGCAGACTATGGGCATCCGTTCCTTTATGCCGCTGGTTACGGCATGTCCCGGATGCGGACGCACCACCAGCACGGTCTTTCAGGATCTCGCCGGGAAAATTCAAAGCTATATCCGATTGCGTATGCCGACCTGGCGCGAGAACTATACCGGGGTTGAGGAAATGACCGTGGCTGTGATGGGCTGCATTGTGAATGGCCCGGGCGAGAGCAAGCATGCCGATATTGGTATTTCCCTGCCAGGGACTGGCGAAACGCCCTCTGCACCTGTGTTCATTGACGGTGAAAAGCGGATGACCCTCAAGGGTGCCGGTATTGCCGAGGAATTTCAGGGTATCGTCGAAGACTATGTTAAAAATCGCTATGGCAGCAGCTCGGCGTCTGACGCTGCTGAATAACGGAACGGGCGGATAAATATGGCGACGCTACAACCTGTACGCGGCACACACGATCTGCTGCCCTCGGATATGAGGGCGCAGCGCCATGTCATGGACAAGGCGCAGGAGATTGCGCTGCTCTATGGCTTCGAGGAAATGACGCCGCCCGTGTTCGAGTTCACGGACGTGTTTCAGCGCACTCTTGGCGATACGTCGGACATTGTTACGAAGGAAATGTATACCTTCGAGGACCGTGGCGGTGACAGCATCACCCTGCGCCCGGAGTTTACTGCCGGTATTGCCCGGGCTTTCATGTCGAATGGCCTGCAGCAGTCGGTGCCGGTCAAGTTTTTTGCCCGCGGACCGGTGTTCCGCTATGAACGGCCGCAAAAAGGTCGGCTCCGTCAGTTCCACCAGGTCGATGTGGAAATTCTCGGCAT
>JANRAT010000290.1:4787-15929 GCA_030727885.1 Rhodospirillales bacterium
CTCTTGGTATTGCCGATGATGTGACGCTGCAGATCAATACCCTTGGCGATAATGAAAGCCGGCAGAACTACCGCGAAACGCTGGTCGCCTATCTGCAGGGCTACAAAAGCAGATTGTCCGAAGACAGTCTCAACCGGCTCGAGAAAAACCCGCTCAGGATTTTCGATTCCAAGGATGAAGGGGATCGCCAAGTGATGGCTGACGCCCCCTTGTTGAGCGAACATCTGAATGATCATTCCAGGCAGTTCTTTGATGACGTGTTGCAGGGGCTCGCCGATGTTGGTGTGGTCGCCAACATCAACCCGCGACTGGTTCGCGGACTGGATTATTATTCCCATACCGCGTTCGAATTTGTTACCGACAAATTGGGTGCACAGGGTGCCGTGCTGGCCGGTGGCCGGTATGACGGCCTGATGGAACAGATGGGTGGCCGGCCGACTCCCGGGATCGGCTGGGCTGCCGGTGTCGAGCGTCTGGCAATGATGGTCGGGGACAACTTGAATGCCGTGCGACCGATCGCGGTAATTCCGGTTGGCGACGCCGCCGGACGGACGGCAATAAAAGTTGCACAGTCTTTGCGCGAAGCCGGGTATCATGTTGATCTCGGCTATAGTGGCAATATGGGCAAGCGGATGAAACGTGCCGATAAACTGAATGCTGTGGCAGCGGTGCTTCTCGGTGATGATGAACTCGCCCGGGAAGCAGCGACTGTTCGCGATATGCAAAACGGCGAGCAAGCGGAGGTACCACTCTCGGAACTTCGGGAGCACCTCGCCAAGTACCGCTAGCGATCGTGGCCGATATTTCAGGCGCAACGCGAACACCGCTCATCGTCGGCGCAAGCCACCGCACCGGCAGTCTCACCTTGCGTGACAGGCTGTTTGTCGAAGATGCGGACATCCCCGATTTTTTGGAAAAGCTTCGTGCGCAGGGCATAGACCAGGCCGTGGTTATGTCGACGTGTGATCGTGTCGAGATCCTGACCGTTTCGGAAAATGATGTGGTGGATGGCAAACTTCTGATCGATGCGCTCGGGCGTCATGCCGGATTGCCAAGCGCCGAAATCGAGACCTCTTTGGTGCATCTGAAGCAGGCAGATGCGGTGCGACACCTGTTTCGTGTCGCGGCGTCTTTGGACAGCGTTGTTGTCGGTGAGCCTCAGGTGTTGGGCCAGTTGAAAGCCTGTCACAGACTGGCCCGTGATCTGGGTATGACATCCGGTGACCTGGAAGCCCTGATGCAGGCGGCTTATGGCGCGGCAAAACGGGTGCGAACCGAAACGGCAATCGGCGAAAGGCCGGTCTCGATTGCTGCTGTTGCGGTCGGAATTTCTCGTGAGGTTCATGGGCAGCTCGAAGATGCTACTGCGGTGCTGCTGGGGCAGGGCGACATGGGTGAGGTTATCGCTTCGGAATTGCTGCGAGCCGGATTGGGATCGCTGACGGTTTGCGATTTCGGGATGCGCTCAAGTCAGGACATGGCTGAAAGACTTGGCGCTCATCATGTCGGCGAAACTGAACTGGCGGTAACTTTGGCAGGTGCCGACATTGTCATTACGGCGGTTGGCGGACGCGGCCAGATACTGAGCGCAGATATGGTCCGTGCGGCCTTGAAATCCAGACGCTCAAGACCGCAATTCATCGTTGATACCGGCTTGCCGCGCGACGTCGAAACCGCTGTTGACCGGCTTGATGACGCTTTCCTGTATGATCTTGCCGATCTGGAGCGTCTGGCGCTTGAAGGTCAGGCCAGCCGTTTTTTTGAAGCAGAGGCCGCGGAACGGATTGTGCATCAGGAAGTGGATACATTTTTGAAAGGCCGCCTGGAAAGAACGGCGGTGCCTGCACTGTCAACGCTTCGCAATCATGTTGGATCTTTGCGCGCGCAGGCTCTATTGGAAGCCGGTGACGATGCCGAACGGGCCACGCAATTGCTGATGCAGCGGCTTTTGCATACGCCGAGCGAACGGCTCAGGGCGATGGCGCAGTCGGGCGAAGATGTTACCCGAATCGAACAGTTAATCCGTGATCTTTTCGATATTTCAGATGATGGAGATAAACAGTCGTGAGTATGGAAGAGAACCTCGAACGTTTGGCCTCGCGGTTTGACGAGCTGACACATCTGATGTCGGACAACGATGTTTCCGGTGAGGATTACGCCGCTTTGTCGAAGGAGTATTCGGATCTGGCGCCGATCGTGAAAGCTATCAATGCCTTTCGTGATGCGCGTCAGGAATTCATTGATGCGGCGGCAATGATCAGTGATCCGAGTAGTGATTCAGAGATGTGGGCGCTGGCTGAAGAAGAATGCCGGACCCTCAAGTCACGTCTGAGCAAACTCGAAACGGCCTTGAATCTTTTGATGGTGCCCAAGGATGAAGCCGACGGTCGTAATGCAATTCTGGAAATTCGCGCCGGAACAGGTGGTGAAGAGGCGGCATTGTTCGCAGCAAGCCTGTTTCGGATGTACCATCGCTATGCAGATCGGATGGGCTGGAAGTTTAATTTGATCAGCCTGCAGGAAACGGGCATCGGCGGTACCAAGGAAGCTATTGCTGAAATCACCGGCCGCGATGTGTTCCAGTTCATGAAATTTGAAAGCGGCGTACATCGTGTGCAGCGCGTACCGGTGACGGAATCTGGCGGTAGAATCCATACCTCGGCAGCGACTGTTGCCGTGATGCCGGAAGCCGAGGAAGTGGATGTGCATATTGAAGACAAGGATCTGCGCATCGACACATTCCGCGCCCAGGGTGCTGGTGGCCAGCACGTCAATACCACCGATAGTGCCGTCCGCATAACGCATATTCCAAGCGGCATAGTGGTTTCGCAACAAGACGAGAAATCGCAGCACAAGAACAAGGCCGCGGCGATGAAAGTGCTGCGGGCACGTCTCTATGATGCTGAACGTGAACGGCAAAATCGGGAACGCGCACAGAATCGCAAGGATCAGGTCGGATCCGGCGACCGCTCAGAACGAATCCGTACCTACAACTTTCCCGAACGCCGCGTCACAGACCATCGAATTGGCCTGACTCTGCACAATCTCGACAGTTTTCTTGAAGGTGAGATGGAGGATGTCATTGAGGCGTTGCAGGCAGAAGACAATGCCCGTCGTCTGGCGACGATGGCATGACAACACTGGACCAGGCATTGATTGATGCGTCAGATGCCCTGGCCAAAGCCCGTCTGGATCAGCACCGGATCGAAGCGCGGACATTGTTGAGCCATGTTTTGAAGATGAGCTCGGCGCAGATCTTAAGCCGCGGTGATACAGAGATCGAGGTGGCGGCGTTAAGTGCCTATCGCGACGCTGTATCCAGCCGTTGCGCCGGAATGCCGCTGGCCTACATCACCGGGACCCGGGAATTCTGGAGTCTGCCTTTGCAGGTTTCGCCGGCGACGCTCATTCCGCGTCCGGATACGGAAACAGTTGTCGAACTGGTTCTCGAACATTATCGCAATCGTCGACAGCCCGACACGATCCTTGATCTCGGCACCGGCAGCGGATGTCTGCTGCTGGCGTTGCTGACGGAATTTCCAGACGCACACGGGACCGGGATTGATCTGTCTGCCGATGCCTGCAGCATGGCTTCCGCCAATGCGGCCTTGCTAGGGTTGGCTGGACGAAGCACATGGGTAACTGGATCGTGGACAGAGACCATCAGCCGGACTTATGACCTGATCGTTTCAAACCCGCCTTATATCCCGACTCACGATATTGGAATGTTGCAAATAGACGTTCGCGATTACGAACCGATCAACGCACTTGATGGCGGTGTCGACGGTCTGGATGCATACCGCTCGCTATTTCCACTGGCAGAAAATGCGCTGGCGCCCGAAGGACTTCTAGCTGTAGAAATCGGCATCGATCAAGGGATTGCGGTCTCGGAAATCGCGACAGAAAGCGGGCTTGTATCGGGGCCTGCCCGTGTAGATTTATCAGGAATTGAACGGGCGCTTTCTTTTTACAAAAAAGGTGTTGGAATTAATGAAGCGACACGCTAACTTCCCTTCAGTTCAGCCTTTCGGGGTTGAGGGGGGAATGCCGCAGAGGCATCCATAAGCCCACCGTTTCACGTTAGATGTCAACTTTCTTCGGAGGAGGAGACTCATCCGAGCAATTGCTTGGTGCGGCGTGAGCGCTTTCCGACACAAACAAGCTTCAGAGAAAATGAAACATAATCAGAACAACAGACGTCAACGCCCCCGTGGTAATGGTCGCAGATATCCAAACCAAAAGGGTGGTTCATTCGAAAGCAGTGGTCCGGAAGCCAAAGTGCGTGGTACCGCGCAACAGGTTCTTGAAAAATATCAGGCACTGGCTCGCGATGCATACTCTGCCGGTGATCGTATCCTCGCCGAAGGATACATGCAGCATGCAGAACATTATTACCGTATAATAAGTCTGGAAAATGAGAGTGCCGGTCGCGATAACAATCGCCCGCGGTCAAACAATTCCAACCAAGACGATATGGATATGGATGATCAGAATGATGATTCTAATTATGACAATAATAATCATTACAATGATAACCAGGGACAACGCAGCGATCATCAAGCGCAGCGTAATGAGCAGGTAGCAAACGGCTCAAACCGTCATCGTCATCGGGACGCGAACGGCAACCAGCGCGATCCTTCCGAAGATCATTCTGAGTCCGATGAAGCGGAAGTCGAAGCTGTTGTGGTTCTTGAGCAACCCACCGATGAGACCGTCAAAGTAGTGGCCCCCCGCAAGCCAAGACAACGTCGTCCCCGCAAAGTCGAACAGCCTGCCGTTGATCCGACGGAATCATCAGCTGCCGACTGATTGTCATCTGAAACGATGCATTAAGAATTTTACGAGCCGCCTGGCATGTCCTGGGCGGTTTCGTATTTACAGGATGCTGATCGTGTCACCGACCTTAACGGTGCCGTCTTTAACAACGCGCGCATAAACGCCGCAATCAATATGCCCATAACCCCGTTGTAAATCCTTCGGGATGTTCAGATCACGTTCGGCGGTTAGCGGATTGACGTTTGTCGCGGCGCAGCGGTCGATTCTTTTGGTCACTTCGAGGGTCGCATTGCCGATGCCGAGTCGTTTACCGCAAAGCTCGAATTCCTGCCATGCCTCAATACCGTCTATCAGGAAATTTCCGCGAAATCGCTGGACATTGATGTCGGTACCGACAACCCGCGCCATGTCGGCGAGAGAATTCGAGTTGATGATGGAAATCACCGGATTTTTGTGATCGGAAAGGACATGGCCGGGTGCCGCTTCGACCAGTTTCGGCCTGCCGCGGGCCTCGTCTTTCATGAAGGCAGCAAAAAAATCCTCGATCATTGTGCGGCCGATCTTTTGCGAAAGCTGGCCGCGGGCAACCGGATGACCATTTCTGAGTATAGTAAGGGTCTGGGTGGCCTCATCAAACTGTGGTTCAAGCTGCGCCAGCTTTTCATTTCGCATCAGGCAAAGAAAACTGGATTTGGGCATCCACTCGGCAAAGGCGCCGCTGACCGGGGTAGAGCCGAGCGCCATGGCATAATGGCGATCATGGGGGATCATTCGATCAACAGTCAGTTCGACCGATTTCAGGCGCTCCGGGCTTAGTCCCTTGACCGGATAACGGCAAATATCGCGCAAGGTCATTGGCATGGGAAATACCTTGGCGTGCTCTTTTAAAACTGTCAAATAATCAGGCCTTCTTAAACGTTTGGATCAGGCGAGGCCGCCCTGAACAAGCAATTTGTGAAAATCACGAAGCGCTTTCTCAGCCCTTTGCGGATCAGGTATGCCGTCGATGAAGTGGGTATCAAAGTCTGGCTGGCGAAGCAGTTTGATGACCCTTTTGCGGGCCAGGGCGAGGGCTTTTCCTTCAGGTAAAACGCCGGCACCGCAGAATTTCACCAGCCTTACGGCGCGGTCGCGCAGATGGGTGTCGGGATTGTCCAGCCTGTCTATGATGTTTTCGTCGACCAGATAGCGTTCCAGCACGGTATCAATGTGTTGCGTGATCTGTTGCTTGATGTCATCGGGCAATCCCGATGTTGCGGCAGCCTGAAAGGCCCCCGTTGCGGTAACCATCCGGTCTTTAGCCGACATTGAACGGCGGCACAGTTCGTCGATCACACGGGCACTGAAAACCACGTCAAGCTGCTGGACGATATCGTCCATGTGATCCGCAATTAGATCGGTTTTCGACAGTTCGGCCAGATACATCGCACCCCGAGCCGGGTCAGGCAGCGCTTTGACAGTGGCGTCTATAGCGGCCCTGCGTCCGGAAACACCGCCTTGCTCCATGAACTGTGAGCCCCGCAATGTCATGGCTTCTGCAGCCTGTGCACCGGAAAGAATGCCACCTGGAACGAGCAGACGAGCCAGAACACGCTGGTATTCTTCCATTTCTTTTGATGGATCTGACTTGTAGAGCGGGGCTGATGATTTCAACTGGCGCATAGCCCGGTCAATCAGGACGCGCTGGCTTGCCGGTAACGAGTTTCTTTTTAAAAGCTCAACCAACTGGCTTGCCGTGTCCTTGGCATCGCTTTTGGTGACGTCAAAAAGTCCGTCGGCAAGATCAAGCATACTGATAATGGCACTGCCGAGGGACGGCTGCCAGCCGAGCAATTCCTGTATGACGTTGGCCCCCAGCAGGTCGGCAATGACTATATCCAGCAACAGCGTCGCCGTGGCGTCAGTTTCAGGAATGGCCAAACTGCAGAGTTTGTCGAGTTTACCAATCCAACTCGGAGTTTTGATCAATTCCTGTGCCAGCACGACCATCGCAAGGTATTCCTGCGTATGGCCCTCGACCTTGGGTACGGCGGCAAGGGTAGCCGCAAAACGGGCATCCAGGGGGGGCAGTTTCAGGGTTTGCGCATGTTTCGCCTGGGCCACGATGTGGTCTATGATTGTATTGATTTCGGCCTGCCGGGCTTTACTTGATGTCTGCGTCCCCTTGACTTGCAGGGCTGCAACATGACTTGTCGACGACAGCAAGAGGCCGTCACGATCAAACAACCGCTGCAATTGCTTGTAGTTGTGCAAGACTTCGGTCGGGGTCAGCAGAACGCTTTCCAGATATTCCCGAAACAGCCGGTTGATCGTCATGCGGCTTTCCAGGCCAAAAAAGTCCTTGGCGGTTTTACAGTACGGTTGAGCGCTGTCGATCGGTACGATGCGGACCGGTTTTTCACCGGAAGCGGATTGGGTTTCTTCGAAAATAACCTTTTCGTGGTGTGTGCCGTCACGCCTTAACTGTATGGCAACGACCCGTGCGCCGGCGCATTTGGGGTCAGACAGGAGTTTTTTCGCCAGGCCCCTGGCATCGGTTTCTTGCTCGCGCGTGGCTTCGGTTATCCAGCGATTTTCTCGCTTGATCTGGATATCGAACCCGCCTTGCCCCGATGCCATTCTGTATCGCCTCCGTTTTTATAATAAAACTAATAAGTAGCTTATAGACTGTAAATGTTATCCAGGTGTTTCATTATATTTCATAACTAAATAATTAGGATGAATAGTTAAAATCGAATTGAGGATGATGCTGATGAATTTTTCATCGTGAAGGCTTGCGGCCTCTCCCCGACAGGCCATATTTGCTATAATATAACCACAAACAGCGAGGGGTTATCGTTGCCCGCTTGGGGGCGTTAACATCCGGCGCATTGAGAGGAGTTAGGTATGGATTTCGAAAATTTCACGGATCGTGCGCGGGGCTTTATACAGGCCGCGCAAACTTTGGCACTGAGGACCAACCACCAGCAATTGACGCCTCTCCATGTCCTCAAGACGTTGCTTGAAGACAAGGAAGGTCTGGCGGCAAATCTTATTAATGCTGCCGGTGGCGACCATGGTTGCGCCATTGAAGGAACCAATCTCGAATTCTACAAAATACCCAAAGTTGAGGGAACCGGCGCCGGGCAGTTATATCTGTCACCGGAAACCGCCAGATTATTTGATCAGGCAGAACAACTTGCCGAGAAGTCGGGCGACAGCGTGGTTACGGCCGAAAGAGTGTTGCTGGCGATCGCATTGGCCAAGGATACGGTCGCGGCTAAAGTGCTCAGTGATGCCGGTGTGACCCCGCAGAATCTGAATACGGCGATCAATGAGTTCCGAAAAGGCCGGCCGGCACACAGTGCCAACGCTGAAGATAATTACGATGCGCTCAAAAAATATGCCCGTGATCTGACCCAGGCTGCGATGGAAGGCAAGCTTGATCCTGTCATCGGCCGGGACGAAGAAATCCGCCGCACCATCCAGGTTTTGTCGAGGCGCACCAAAAACAATCCTGTGCTGATCGGCGAGCCCGGTGTCGGCAAGACGGCCATCGTCGAAGGACTGGCTCAGCGTATCGTCAATGGCGATGTGCCGGAGAATCTCAAAGATAAAACTTTGATGGTTCTCGATTTGGGGGCGCTGGTCGCCGGCGCCAAATTCCGCGGTGAATTCGAAGAACGCCTGAAAGCAGTCCTCAATGAAGTGCAGGGAGCGGCCGGGCAGATCATTATGTTCATCGACGAGATGCACACGCTGGTCGGTGCCGGCGCCGGTGAAGGATCCATGGATGCATCGAACCTGCTGAAGCCTGCTCTGGCACGTGGGGAAATGCATTGTGTCGGTGCAACGACGTTGAATGAATATCGGAAGTACGTCGAAAAGGACGCCGCTCTGGCCCGACGTTTCCAGCCAGTGTTCGTGTCCGAACCATCGGTTGAGGACACCATTTCAATCCTGCGGGGTATCAAGGAGAAGTATGAGCTTCACCACGGTGTCCGCATTACCGATGCGTCGTTGGTAGCCGCAGCAACCCTTAGTGCCCGTTACATCACCGACCGATTCCTGCCGGACAAAGCCATTGATCTGATTGACGAGTCGGCGAGCCGTCTTCGCATGCAGATCGACAGTAAGCCTGAAGCCATTGACGAGTTGGATCGCAAGATCATTCAGCTGAAAATTGAGCGTGAAGCGCTGAAAAAGGAACACGACAAGGCTTCTGTTGATCGCCTGCAGAAAATTGAAATCGATCTCGAGGGACTTGAAGCGGAATCACAAGATCTGACCAGTCAGTGGGAATCTGAAAAATCTTCGCTGGCCGATTCTACGAGACTCAAGGAAGAACTTGATGCCGCCCGTATGCAGGCCGAGCGTGCAATCCGTGAAGGCCATCTGGAGGAAGCCGGGGAATTGACCTACGGCGTCATTCCTCGCCTTCAGGAAAAGCTCGATAAGGCGGATGCCGGTGAGCAGGCAAGCATGGTTGACGAGTCGGTGACCGCAGAGGATGTGGCACAGATCGTCTCGAAGTGGACCGGCATTCCTGTCGACAAGATGCTTGAGGGAGAACGTGAAAAACTGTTGCGCATGGAAGATGCCCTGCGCGGCCGGGTTATTGGTCAGGATGCTGCATTGGTCGCCGTTTCCAATGCCGTGCGCCGGGCACGCGCGGGTCTTGGTGATCCCAATCGACCGATCGGCTCGTTCATGTTTCTGGGTCCGACCGGTGTTGGCAAGACCGAACTGACAAAGGCGTTGGCCTCATTCATGTTTGATGACGAGCAGGCATTGATCCGCGTCGACATGTCGGAATATATGGAAAAGCATGCCGTTGCGCGACTGATTGGCGCGCCGCCGGGATACGTTGGTTATGACGAAGGCGGCTCGCTGACCGAAGCAGTACGGCGCAGGCCTTATCAGGTGATTCTGTTCGACGAAGTTGAAAAGGCGCACCCTGATGTCTTCAACGTGCTGTTGCAGGTACTTGATGATGGCCGCCTGACCGATGGTCAGGGCCGCACGGTCGATTTCCGCAATACGCTGATCATCATGACTTCCAACCTTGGCAGCGATATCATCGCCAATCAGGAAGGTGGTCACGATCTCGAGGAAGTTCGCCCGATGGTCATGGAAGTCGTACGCCATGCGTTCCGACCCGAATTCCTCAACCGTCTCGATGAAATTATCCTGTTCCGCAGACTCGAGCGCGAACATATGGACGGCATTGTTGAAATTCAGCTCAACTGTCTGCGTTCAAGGCTCAAGGATCGCGGTATTACGATCAAGCTTGATGGCGCTGCAAGGGGATGGATTGCCGATAACGGTTATGACCCTGTTTATGGGGCCAGACCGCTCAAGCGAACCATTCAGCGGACGCTGGAAAATCCGCTGGCCCAGTCGATCCTGGAAGGCCGTATTAATGACGGTGACGAAATCAAGGTCTCGGCCGGCAAGGATGGCCTGTTGATCAACGGAGAGCGAGCCCAAGCGGCTTAAAGGGAGCCTCACAGGCGCCTTAAGCGGGCAACGAGGGAATTAAAGGCGTCCGGTCAGTTGATGCGTGTGACCGGCGCTACCCCGCCGCTTGACCGTGGTGTGCCTTTTGCAACGCCACGGGGCGAAACCGTGATCAGAATTTCCGACCCTCGCAGTGTCGTTGAAGCGATCTGCATCTGCATGATCCGGTCTTCCCTGTCATAGGTAAGCACACTGGTTGGTGCCCGAACCGCAGTGATTTGATTCCAGCCGAATTGGGGTAATCGGTTACGGTAAAAGTCAAACATGGCGACCGGACTCTGCGAGGTGCTCAGAGCCAGTTGTCCGAACCAGTTGTCGGTGCCAACCACAAGCGTCTTGTCGACAATCATGTTGGCCCCTTCAGGGATTGGAATATCCGGGAAGATACTGGCGTTGGCGGCGTTGCCATTGGCGTCAGTACTGCTACTGTTCAGACCACCCCCCTGGAGTTGTGCCGTCTCGGTGCAGCCTGTTGTGATGAGGACTGATGCCAGGCTGAAAGCCAGGCCGATTGCGATATGTCGCTGTGCCACTTTTCTTTGCAAATCATGATCCCCTATCGCTCATTTTTTTCAAAACGATGCTTGCCAAAACATCTTCATCATCATATACCACCGCTCGTTGGCCAAGGCCAAGTGCGTGAACAACTTTATCACAAGCTTGCGATTGCCGACACGGTCGATTGAGGATATAATCCTTACCCTTATCTGAATGGGGTTTGACAAGCCGGTGGTGACGCCTTAAAAGCGCGCTCCTCCGGTCGGGTCCCTTCGGCCGGTTTCGCGTCTAACGCAGTTCCTGCGCAGATGCATCGCTGATGAACACTGTGAATACGGAAGAGATACGTGGGCGGCGGCTTGTTGTTCG
>JANRAT010000291.1:0-396 GCA_030727885.1 Rhodospirillales bacterium
TTGATGCGGCATTCAGCAGCTTGCCGTCGAGGCCATTGGCGTCGGCAATTTCAATCAGCGTTGCCGGCTCGGAAATATCGCGTTCCTCTGCCCATACCGCACGCATGATCGCATGGCAGAACGGATAGACATCCTGACGCAGCTCCTGAGCGGCAATGACCATGCCGGCCGCCATCTTGTCGGATACGGGGAAGTGCTTGGGCTCAAGGTTCAGCGGCAAATTGCGATATTCACGCCAGCGACGCAGTTCCTGCATCCGCAAAGCTCTGCGTGCTTCTGATCTTTTCGCCAGCGGCAGGCCCCCGGTCGCTTCGAATACGCGTCCAAGATTAACCGGATGATGGCGAATCGTTACGCCGTGTTTATCGGTAATCTCCTTGAAAGCGGCATCGCCCA
>JANRAT010000291.1:406-4887 GCA_030727885.1 Rhodospirillales bacterium
GTTTTCCTTGCTGGCTCTTACTGTCCGGCTTTTGTCCGCGGGTAACAAGGGGTTGATGTGTTGCGATAATGCCACGAATTCAAAAATCTCTTATTGTCCGGCTGTTTACTGTTTCTTCAAGTTGACATGAAAAAATGAGTTACTCACAATTGTCACATAAAGGTCATATCAAGACCTGATTGAGTATCCCCGGGGAGGCGTTTTGGTTTTACCAAGTAAAAAAAGGGGTTGTACATGAAACGTACACCGCATAATGGCGATCAGATATTTGAAGTCGCCATCTACAATAAGGAAGTGCGTTCTCTGGTTAAAGAAAATCAGAGCCACGATTTTTTTGACGATCACTGGGCAGACGATCAGGTTCGCGACATTGTTGCCGAAACGGCCGATGATGCACGACAGCTCGTCGGACAACGGTTCCCGTCAGATGACGGGTTCGTTATCTCGTCGATAAAGCCATTGCAGATGTCCTGATCTCAGCTGCCAGGGTGTCTGGCGGCTAAATTCAGGACTCATGCGGATGCGCTTTTGGCGGCTTCGCGGTCACGCAGGACCTTGCGCATGATCTTGCCGGTCGAGGTCAGCGGCAGCTGCTCGACGAATTCGATCTGCCTTGGGTATTCGTGCGGGCTCAGTCGCGTTTTGACGAAGCTGCGAATATTATCTTCCATACCCTTGTCGCCGGCCTGTCCGGGTAACAGCTTGATGAACGCCTTGACGATTTCCGTCCGGAGCGGATCCGGGACACCAATGACGGCGGCCAGTTCAACGGCCGGATGTTTGGTCAGACAATCCTCAATCTCGCCCGGTCCGATCCTGTAGCCTGCCGATGAGATCACATCGTCATCACGTCCGATGAACCAGAGATAACCGTCTTCATCCATCTTCCCCTGATCACCGGACAACAGCCAGTCGCCCATGAACTTGTTTCTGGTTGCTTCCGGGTTGTTCCAGTATTCGAGCATCATCACAGGGTCGGGTCTTTTCATGGCAATCTGTCCGATTGTCCCAGCAGGCACCTCGTTTCCATCGGTATCGATAATGGCGACGTCATGACCGGGGATCGGACGGCCCATGGAGCCGGGCTTGATCGGCATGATCTTCTGGCAGTTGGCGACGACCAGATTGCATTCCGTCTGACCATAGAACTCGTTGAAAGTCAGGCCGAACGACTGACGGCCCCTGTCGAGCAGTTCAACGCCCATCGGTTCGCCGGCGCAGGCAATGGTCCGGAGTTGAACACCAAACGACGGGATGTCAGGGATCGCACGCATCATTTTCAGGGCTGTCGGCGGCATGAAGGTGTTGCGGACCTTATAGGTGGCCATCAGTCTGAGCGCACGTTCGGGATCATACTTTGCGGCACGGTACGCAAGCACCGGGACACCATGGAACCAGGCGCCCATCAGGCAATTCATCAAACCACCGATCCAGGCCCAGTCGGCAGGGGTCCACATCAGATCGCCAGGTTTCGGCAGAAAGTCGTGAAAATACTCGACCCCGGTCATATGTCCAAGCAGGGAACGGTGCCCCTGCAGCGCGCCCTTCGGGTTGCCGGTCGTGCCGGAGGTGTAAACGATATAGGACGGGTCTGTGGCCAGTGTATCGGCGTTCTGAAAGCTGTCAGAGGCTTGATCAAGGCCTGGCCAGAGATTGGCCATGCCGGGACCGCTTTTGCCATCGATCATGGCAATGAGTTCAAGCGACGGCAACTGTGCCCGGATCGCGTCGATCTTCGGGTAATGAATGGCTTCGGTAACGACGACTTTGGCACCACTGTCCTTCAGACGAAAGGCCAGGGCCTCTTCACCGAAAAGAGAAAACAGCGGTATCGAAATGGCGCCGATTTTCCAGGCGGCAACGTGGCTGATCGCCGCTTCAACGGATTGCGACAGCAAAATACCGACCCGGTCACCACGAACAACGCCATGAGCGACCAGAAAATTCGCCATCTTGTTGGCGAGGGAGCGCAGGGTGCGCCAAGTATAATCGACTCTGGATCCGTCTTCGTGGACAACGATCAGGCCGATTGCGTCAGGCCGGGTCTCGGCGTTGCGGTCACAGACCTGCCAGGCCATGTTGACATGATCGGGAATCTGCCAGTGAAAGGCTTTGCGTACAGCGTCATAGCTGCCAGCTTCGCGCAACAAAGGCATCAAGGATCTCCCGTATTATTTTATTTATTGGAACAGGCTAAATCTTAAACCGGTTATTTCGGCGCGTCAGCAAGTGGGGCAAATTCCTGTTCGATTTCGACGTTGCCTTCAAATACCAGATAATTACGCAAGCCTTCCAGCAGTACGCCATCGTAGCCCTGTTTGATCAGGCCAAAGACGTACGACTGCGGACTGCCGAACATCAAATTTTGCCATTCCGGATTCCAGTATTCGACAAAATGCCTGTCCGGGTCGCCGGGGTAGGGGTTGGCGATCCAGCTTGGCGATCCTTCTTTCCAGTCTTCTTTCCAGTAATACCGGTATCTGGCAGCCGTCCCCACATCCATGCGGGCAAAGACCAGCCGGCGCGCTCCTAGCTTTTTGTATTTCAGCGTTTGCACGGCCTGTTGTGATAGCGGTTCGCGCCCGGAAAACGGATCGACGATGATCAGATCAAAATTGGTATCGTGGATTTTAAGTGCGAACTGATCCTGTCTGCCAAAGGCTGCAGGATCACTCAGATAGACAAAATTTTTGACGTCGTTCAACGCCAGAATGTTGTTCGAGTTCTCGGCACTGGGACGACGCGGATAAGGTGGAATTTCGGTCAGATTTGCCGTCGAATGCGGTGCCACTGCGGCGATCAGACCTCGTGCGCGGGCAGCCTTGTAGATGGCATCGATGGATTGCGGCTGAGTCGCGAAATCAAGGGTCAGAATTGTCAGGCCCGAAAGCTTGGCGCGTTCGATGTTTTCCAGCATCTGCGTCTGATATTCCGGCGGTGGAGCCTGTCCGATAACCTTGTGGCCAAGAAAAACGCCATCGTACATGATGGCGTCAATGGATCGCATAAAAGTGCGTGCCGGTGAAATGATTTTGTCGTCCTGCAGATCACGCTTGATGATCAGCTCTTCGGCATCCCGGGCGATGACCATAAAGCCGTTTTTCTGCTGCCGGCCGTAATTGGATATGCCCTGGATCAGTTTGCGCATCTCCTCGCGGTGATCGATCAGGGCCCTTAGGCCACTGACTGCAGGAAGCGGCAATGCACCGGTATCCTGACCTTGAACGCGGGTGTAGCCGGGGGTAGGGGCGCCGGGGGCCGGTTGCTGCTGCGCGTTGACAGTTGCCGGAAGTGTGATGATTCCAGACAGAGCCATCGCCAGCGCGAAGGTCGCGGCCGTTGTCGTATGGTTCGATGTCTTCGTCGGCATGAAATCCGATCCTTCGCCGCTGCACTTGTCAGACGGGCAATAAATTCCGCACATCTTCGGCAATTGCCAGAGAGGATGTTAGTCCCGGGGATTCTATCCCGTAGAGGTTAACCAGACCTTTCACGCCATGCACGTCTTCGCCCTGGATGACGAAATCGGTCTCGTGCGAGCCTTTCGGGTGAATCTTTGGCCGCACACCGGCATAACCTGGCTGCAAGGCGCCATCGGGCAGGGCCGGCCAGTATTTGCGGATCGAGTTATAGAACTTTTCACCGCGTGCCGGATCGACCGTGTAATCGATGCTGTCGATCCATTCGACGTCCGGGCCGAACTTGACCTGTCCGCCGAGATCGATCGTGACATGCACGCCGAGACCGCCGAGCGGATCAGGCATGGGATAAATAAGACGTGTGAACGGCGGCTTGCCGCCACCCAGTGTGAAATAGACACCGCGGGCAAAATACTGTCCGGGAATGGTCTCTGCCGGTATGCCTTCAATCGATCGGGCAATCGGCTGTGCATAGAGACCTGCCGCATTGACGACATGATCACACAACAGATCCATAGGCTGATCGCCGCCGACCCTGAGCAGAATGCCGTCCGGGGTGACTTCACCGCCGATCACGGGGCTGTTGAATGCGAACATCGCACCGTGATCTTCTGCTTCGCCCTGATAAGAAAGCATCAAGCCGTGACTGTCGACCAGCCCCGTGGACGGCGATAGCAGCGCACCATGACAGGTGACGTTGGGCTCCATCGCGCGGACCTGATCGGCATCCAGAAATGTCAGATCGTTGACCTTGTTCTGCTCTGCCTTGCCACGGATGGCGTCGAGCATGCTTACCTGACTCTCATCGGTCGCGACAATCAGTTTGCCGCAGCGTTTATGAGTAACGCCGTGGCTCTGGCAATAGGCGTACATCATGTTTCGCCCCTTGACGCAAAGCCTCGCCTTGACGCTGTCCTTGGCATAGTAAATTCCGGCGTGGATGACTTCGGAATTCCTTGAGCTGGTTTCCGTGCCGATCATGTCTGCGCGCTCAAGCACAATGACTTCATGCCCGGCCATGGCCAGGGTACGTGCTGCGGCCAAACCAACGACACCGGCGCC
>JANRAT010000291.1:4897-14876 GCA_030727885.1 Rhodospirillales bacterium
GCGCCTATGACGACGCAACCAACTCTTTCAACCATGGGATCTCCGATAGAATAATTGTCAGCAAAGTTTCCACGTAGCAGCCATGGCGGTCAAGCAGGACGATTGCTGCCTTTTGGTACATCACGCATATGGATGTTCTTGCCCATTACCTGATCGATGGCCTCGGCCAGCTTTGGCTGATCAATCGGTTTTGCGACCACCGCATCGAACCCGGCATCAAGGTATCTCTTTACGTGTTCAGTTGTCACATCTGCCGTCAGGGCAATACATGGAATGGCTTTTTTGGCTGGAGACAATTTTTTGATTTCCTGCAAAGTGTCCATGCCATCCATGACCGGCATACGGATATCGAGAACAATCAGATCAAAATCGAAATCCTTGATGGACTGCAGGGCTTCATGACCATTTTCTGTGATGAAAGCTGTGTGTCCGAGTGTTGCAAAAAACCGCTCAATGATCATTTGATTGATGCTGTTATCTTCGGCAATCAGCACACGCAAGGGCTCACTGGCACGCGTAACGATCCTCTCGGTGTTTGTATTGTCTTCGATGTCTTGCAAGGAAACCTGTAACGGCAGGGAAAACCAGAAACATGTACCGCCCTTTTTGACGCCGCGGATACCGATCTCGCCCTGCATCATTTCCACCAGGCTTTTAGAAATGGACAGGCCCAGACCGGTGCCGCCATATTTTCTGGATGTTGATGAATCTGCCTGCAGGAAACGCTCGAACAGGGAGTCCCTGATTTCAGGAGGGATGCCGATGCCGGTGTCTTCCACCTCAAAAAGCAGTGTGTTTTCGCTGCTGAGTTTGATTTTCACAGTGATACCGCCCTCGGCCGTAAATTTGATGGCGTTGCTGAGCAGATTGATCAGCACCTGACGCAATCTGTTTGGATCGCCATGCAATGAGGTCGGCACATCGTCGGCGATTTCACAGCGAAACCACAAATCTTTATCCTGGGCGCGGGGCATGAAGGAATATTGAATTTGCTCGATCAGAACCTTGATGTTGAAATCGACATTCACGATAAGAAGTTTGCCAGCTTCGATCTTTGACTGATCCAGAATGTCGTTGAGAATTTCAAGTAGTGCCAAGCTTGATTGACGTGCCGTATTCACGAGCCGGATTTGATCCTTGTCCAGATGCGAATCCGTAAGCGCATCAAGCATGCCGAGAACGCCGGTCATCGGGGTTCTGATTTCATGACTCATATTGGCCAGAAATTCCGATTTGGTTTTGTTGGCAGTCTCAGCGCGTTCCTGCGCTTCCTTCAAAGCGGTTATGTCGACTCTGAAACCGACTGTGCCGCCTTCCTTGGTCTTGCGTTCCGAGATCTTGAGCCATCGGCCGTTCGAGAGTTTCTGCTCGATCGTCGAATTGGCAGCCTTATGGGCTTCAATGCGGTCCTGTAACCATTCTTCCTCGCGTCCGATCGCTTGGGAGAATTCGCCGGCTTCGAGGCCAAGACGCAACAGATCTACAAATTTTTGCCCTGGAGTGAAATGTTGACTGCTCAACGGATAATACGCGCGATAATGATCGTTGCAGAATTGCAGACGATCTTCGGCATCGTAATAGACAAAACCTTCATCAATGGCCTCGATCGCATTGATCAACTGATCGCGCGCCGATCCAGCATCATTGGTTGCCTGTTCCAGCTGCTCGGTGATGACTTTGAAATGTGTTAT
Organism: Rhodospirillales bacterium; assembly: GCA_030727885.1. GTDB lineage: Bacteria > Pseudomonadota > Alphaproteobacteria > Rhodospirillales > Casp-alpha2 > UBA4479. The sequence continues at coordinate 6,589 of JANRAT010000291.1, forward strand.
TTCCGTAGACACGACAACCGTCATGCCGCCATCGAGTTTTTGTTCTTCGACCGAAAATGTCCTGCCACCTTCTCTGGTCATCTCAAATGGACCATTAGGGGCGCGATGACGGGCAAGCCGCTGGTTCACCCATTGTTCCTCGTTTTCGATCGCTTCAGGAAACATGCCGGCCCGGACACCTTCGCGGATAAAGGCTTGATATTGAACACCAGGGGCAACGAAGGACGGTATTTTGCTATTCAGTGCCCGGAAGGCCTGATTGCAGACGACAAAACAATCCTTTGCATCCCAAAGGGCGATGGCTTCGGTGAGTTGGTCAAAGATGAATTCGAAGCTGTCCGACTTTTGAGCAAGTTCCACTTCGCTGGTTATGATGCGGCCAAAGCCCCGATAACCAAGAAAATTACCCTTGGCGTCAAAAAATGGCTCACCACTTACAGATACCCAATGATCTTCGTTCTGGCCTGAAAGTTTGTAGATAAAATCCTTGAACGGCCTGTGTGCGTTCAAGGTGTCGACGTGATCCTGCCAATCGGTATCGCTGACATTATCGACGCGGAGTTCGATACGGTTTTTACCGTATTGCCGAGCCGGTTCGATGCCGATGTATTTCTTGAAATTTTGGCTTAAATAGACAAATCGATGCTCGCTGTCGGTTTCCCAGAACCAGCCATCAATTAATCTCGCATATTTCTCCAATTCATCGCGCATCGGAAATTTTCCGTCGTTGCTTTTGTCTGGTCAAGGTGACGATAACACTATTTCAGTGTCATGTTTAGCACGTCTCCTGGGGATATGGCTTAATCAAACGTGATTGCTTGATGCGATTGCCTGCCAAGAGTACATTTCACCCATGGCACCCTTAGATGAACAAACCCAATGGCTGCGTAGCGCCTGTCCACACGACTGTCCGTCGACCTGCGCGCTCGAGATCGAGCGCCTTTCTTCAGACCGTATCGGCAAGGTACGCGGCAACACCATGAACGATTACACCGATGGTGTTATTTGCGCCAAGGTTGCGGCGTATCGGGAGCGAGTCCACCACCCGGACCGCCTGACTCAGCCGTTACGGCGCGTCGGCGCCAAGGGCGAGGGCAAATTCGAAGCGATCAGCTGGGATGACGCTTTGGACATCGTTGCCGAAAATTTCAGGAAGGCTGAACAGAAATACGGTCCTGAAACTGTCTGGCCATATCATTTTGCCGGCACCATGGGGCTGGTTCAGCGCGACATCATCCACGGTTTCCGTCACGCGCTCGGTTATTCACGCGAAGACGAGACGATCTGTGTGGCGACGGCCGGTTCAGGCTGGATGGCCGGATGCGGGAAGATAACCGGTACTGATCCTCGTGAAATCGCACTTTCCGACATGGTTGTGGTGTGGGGCGGCAACCCTGTCTCCACTCAGGTCAACGTCATGACGCATGTCGCCAAGGCGCGCAAACAGCGTGGTGCCAAGCTTTACGTGATTGATCCGTATCGCACGCCGAGCGCGCAGCAGGCCGATGTTCATCTGTGTCTGCGGCCCGGCACCGACGGGGCCCTGGCCTGCGCCGTGATGCATGTGATGTTCCGTGACGGCACTGCCGACCGGGATTATATGGCGCGCTTTACGGATGTGCCCGAAGAACTGGAAAAGCATCTGCAAACGCGTTCGCCGGAATGGGCTGCCGCGATTACCGGCCTGACGGTCGCCGAGATCGAATCCTTCGCCAAGGCTTACGGCGAGACCGAACGGGTCTATATGCGCGTCGGATACGGGTTCACCCGCTCGCGTAACGGTTCGGCCAACATGCATGCAGTCAGCTGTCTGCCGGCCGTCGGCGGTAAATGGCAGTATGAAGGCGGCGGTGCGATGCATTCGAACCGCAACATGTTCGGCGTCAACCAGTCGATGGTGCGCGCCCTTGATATGCTCGATACCTCCAAGCGCGCGCTTGATATGTCGAGAATCGGCCGCATCCTTTTGGGTGAAGATGAAAGCCTGCTGGGTGGCCCGCCGGTCACCGCGATGATCATGCAGAATATCAATCCGGCCGAAGTGGCCCCGGAAACGAAGCGTGTTCTTGAAGGCCTGTCGCGTGAGGATCTGTTCGTCTGCGTGCACGAACAGTTCATGACGGCCAGTGCGGATTACGCCGATATCGTTCTGCCAGCGACGACTTTCCTGGAACACGATGATCTTTATCAGGGCAGCGGTCATCTGTATCTGCAGGTTGCCAAGCACATCATTGATCCGGTCGGCGAGGCGCGCTGCAACGTCGACGTGCTGTCGGCGCTGGCCCGACGGCTCGGTTCAACACACGAGGTGTTTACCCACAGTGCCTGGGAACTGATCGACCGCTCATTGCTGGACAGCGGCTATCCCGGTGCCGATGAAACGCACGCGATGGGCTGGATCGATTGTTCGCAAAGCTTTGACGATGCTCACTTCCTGAATGGTTTCAAAACCCATGACGGTAAATTTCACTTCAAGCCTGACTGGTCGAAAATCGGTGCTGCGCATGAGAAAATGCCGGTCCTGCCTGATCATCAGGACGTGATCGACGTGGCGACCCCGAACAAGCCGTTCCGTCTGGTTGCCGCACCGGCCCGTCGTTTTCTGAACACGTCGTTTACCGAAACGCCGTCATCCGTAAAGAAAGAAGGACGCCCGACCGCGTTGATCCATCCGGACGCCATGAAGGCATTGGGCCTCGGTGATGATGACGAAGTGACGCTGGGGAACGACCTGGGAGAGGTCTTGGTTCATGCCAAAACTTTTGACGGTTTGCAGCCTGATACGGTGATTGTCGAGGGAATCTGGCCGAATAAACATTTCAAAAACGGTCTCGGCATTAACGTATTAATAAGTGCTGATAGGGCATACCCGAATGGTGGCGCAGTGTTCCATGACACGGCTGTCTGGATACGCGCAGCTTAGACTGGCTTGGGGGGAACGCCGTGAGCGCGAAAAACGCACACGTTATTGTCGTCGGAAACGAAAAGGGCGGCAGTGGAAAGTCGACCACAACCATGCACCTTGCGATTGCGTTGTTGATGCAGGGTTACCGGGTCGCGACCATTGATGTCGACGGCAGACAGGGCACACTCAGCCGCTACATCACCAACCGTGAACTCCTGAACAGCAAGCTCGGGCGCAGCTATCCGACCCCTGAGCATCACAAGATTATCAGCCATCATGCTGCCGGTATGACGGACAAAGATGCCGAAGCCGAAGCACAGCGTCTGCAGCTGCTGATCGAAGGGCTTTGTTTCTCTCACGACATTTTACTGATCGACACTCCGGGTGCAGCCAACCGGCTGTCCTTTATGGCGCATACCTATGCCGACACGCTGATCACGCCGATGAACGACAGCTTTGTCGATCTGGATGGATTGGCCCACATGGACGGTGAAGGGGCCAATATCAAAGGCCCCAGCCACTATGCCGAGGCGATCTGGGAAGCCAAGAAAGTCAAGGCGGTGCGTGACGGCAGCTCAATAGACTGGGTCGTCATGCGCAACCGACTGAGTAATCTTGACGCGTACAACAAACGCGACGTCGAGCGGGTTATCCGTGAGCTGTCCTCCAGGCTTGGCTTCAGGATGCTGCCGGGATTTTCAGAGCGCGTCATTTTCCGCGAACTGTTTCTCGTCGGTCTGACCATCCTTGATCTCAAGCAGGCCGCGGGGGGCGCCCCGCTGAGCCGTTCCCACAGGGCGGCGCGAGACGAAGTGCTGATGATTGTCGAGGGGCTCAAACTGCCGCAAATCGGTAACCATGAACAAAGTGCTACGGCATAATCCATTCATTGCATCGGTGTTATCGCCTAAGCCTCGCTTTTCCGTTATTTTTGCTTATCTGTTCATAAGCAAAGAGAAAAGGAACGTCATTGGCCGACGATCTACCCGATAAAAACAAGCGATCCAGCGACGTTGAGGCATTCTTGTCGAAAGTTGCGCTGACGCCGAAACGTGCCGGCGCTGCAGGCAAGCGTGGTCGCCTGCTGTTTGCCATGGATGCCACGGCCAGCCGTCAACCATCTTGGGATACTGCGGCCAAGATACAGGGTCAGATGTTCACCGAGACGGCAAACCTTGGCGGTCTGGATATTCAGCTCGCCTTTTATCGCGGTTTTGGTGAGTTCAAGGTATCGGGCTGGACTGATCAGGAGCCGGAACTGCTGCGCCTGATGACGTCGGTTCATTGTCTGGCCGGGCAGACGCAGATCGGCAAGGTGCTGCAGCATGCGGTCAACGAAGCAAAGCAGGGGCAACTGAACGCATTGATCTTCGTCGGCGACAGTGTTGAGGAAGACATCGACCAGCTTGGCCATGCGGCCGGTGCGTTGGGTTTGCTGGGCGTGCCGGCGTTTGTCTTTCACGAGGGCATGGACCCGATGGCAAAATTCGCCTTTGAACAGATCGCAAAACTGACCGGCGGCGCCTGTATGCGTTTCGATGCCTCGAGTGCGGAAGCATTGCGAGCACTGCTGGCAGCGGTCGCCGTGTTTGCCGCCGGCGGCAGGGCCGCCCTTGAAGACAAGGCCAAGCGCGACGGCGGGGCCGTCCTGCAATTGACCCGGCAGATGCGGAACAGCGGCCCATGAGTTATTTCGTGCTTGGTGTTGCCGTGCTTGCCGGCTTCTTGCTGGCCGGTAACTGGTTTGTATCGGCGAAACCGACGTCGATCCTCAAAGTCGGCAAGTGGTTACTGATCGCTGTCATCGCGCTGGTCGTTTTATTCTTCGTCCTGTCCGGGCGCATTGCCCTGGCCCTTTGGACATTGCCGGTTCTGCTGCCATGGCTGATGCGGGCCAGAGCGGCTGCACGGATGGCCAAAAATTACAGCACCATGTCCGGTGGCGGCGGCAGCGGCCGCTACAGCGAAGTCAGCAGCGCTTTTCTCGAGATGCGGCTTGATCACGACAGCGGTGACATGGACGGCACCATCCGCAAGGGGGCACATGCCGGGGAGCGGCTGAGCACACTGAGCTTTGCAGCCTTGACCGCGCTCTATGATGGCTATGAGCGTGAGGACGGCGAATCGGCCCGTCTATTGGCAGCGTTTCTGGACCGCATGCACCCCGATTGGCGTCAGAGCCAAGGCCCTGACGCGTCAACGGGGGGTGATGACTTTGCCGCCGGGTCGGGCAGCATGAGCCGGGACGAGGCCTTGCGTATCCTCGGCCTCGAAAAGGACGCTGATACAGCGGAAATCAAGGCTGCATACCACAGACTGATTGCCGGATTGCACCCGGATCGGGGCGGATCAGCCTATCTGGCCGCCAAAATCAACGAAGCCAGGGATGTTTTGCTGAAAGATTAAGGGTTTCGTAGTGCTGACGGGGCAATATCGGCATCGGTTTGCTTGCCGGAGCCGGGTCCCTGTGGCAGAAACCGCATGATTCAGACGACGTGAAGGGAATTGTTTATGCGCGTAGCAATGATCGGAACCGGCTATGTCGGACTTGTCTCCGGAGCATGCTTTTCCGAGTTCGGGCACAATGTCATTTGTGTCGACAAGGACGAAACCAAAATTGCCGGTCTACATGCAGGCCGGATGCCGATTTACGAGCCGGGTCTTGAGGATCTTGTCGAAAGCAACGTCAAGGCTGGACGTCTCACGTTCACCACGGATCTAATTTCCTCCCTGAAGGATGTCGACGCAGTTTTCATTGCTGTCGGCACACCAAGCCGTCGTGGCGATGGCCATGCCGATCTGAGCTACGTTTATGCTGCCGCCGAGGAAATCGGCCGCGCGATTGAGGGCTATACGGTCATCGTAACGAAGTCGACGGTGCCGGTCGGCACCGGTCGCGAAGTTGAGCGGATCATCCGTGAAGTCCGCCCGGATGCCGACTTTGACGTCGTCTCCAATCCGGAATTTCTGCGCGAAGGCTCGGCTATCGAAGACTTCATGCGCCCGGACCGGGTTGTCATCGGCACCAATTCAGAACGTGCCAAGGAAGTCATGCGCAACCTGTACCGGCCGCTCTACATCATCGAAACACCGATTATCTTCACATCACGCCAATCGTCGGAACTGATCAAGTATGCCGCCAACACGTTTCTGGCGACCAAGATCACCTTCATCAACGAGATCGCCGATCTTTGCGAAAACCTCGATGCCAACGTGCATGATGTCGCCCGCGGCATCGGTCTTGATGGCCGTATCGGTCGCAAGTTCCTGCATGCCGGTCCCGGTTATGGCGGATCATGCTTCCCCAAGGATACCCTGGCTTTGGTATCTACGGCGCGCGATGCCGGCAGCCCGCTGAAGATCATCGAAACCGTGGTTGCCGTTAATGATGAGCGTAAACAGAAAATGGCGGAGCGCGTGATCGCAGCGTGCGGCGGTGATGTCAAAGGCAAAACGGTTGCCGTGCTTGGCCTGACATTCAAGCCCAACACCGATGACATGCGCGAAAGCCCGAGCCTGGCGATCGTGCCGGCAATCCAGAAAGCCGGCGCCACCATCCGCGCCTATGATCCGGAAGGCATGCACGAGGCCAAGCAGATGCTGTCCGATGTGGTGTGGTGCGAGAATGCCTATGACACCATGATTGATGCCGATGTCATGGTGATCATTACCGAATGGAACGAGTTCCGCGCCCTTGATCTGGATCGCGTGAAAAGTCTCATGAAATCGCCGGTTATGGTTGATCTCAGAAACGTCTATGATCCGGCTGCCATGATCCAAAATGGCTTTGCCTATACCAGCATCGGCCGCCCCCAGGTAAACTGCGAGGAATAATTGACAACACCTTCTGTTCGACGCGATCTCGACCCGTCCATTCTGCGCGCCTATGACATCAGGGGCGTTTACGGCAAGGAGCTGACGGAAGACGATCTGTTCGCCATCGGCCGCGGTTTTGCTGCCGAGATGGTCTCACACGGCTTTAAACGGGCCTGTGTGGGCTATGACGGGCGGCTCTCGTCACCGGCATTGGAACAGGCATTGGTTGATGGACTGGTGGCCTCCGGTATTGATGTCCTGCGCTGCGGTCTCGGGCCGTCACCGATGTCCTATTTTGCCACCTATACCCTGAAGGCCGATGCCGGACTGATGATTACCGGTTCGCACAATCCGCCTGAGTTCAATGGCCTTAAGATGACGCTGGGCGGCCATGCCTACTTTGATGAAGATATCCAGAGACTGGGGCGGCGTGTCGCCAGCCGCGATTTCGTTGACGGCAAAGGCAGTGAACGGAAAGTCGACGTGTTCGAAGATTACGTCGCCCGCCTGCTGTCTGACTTTACCGGCAGCAGGGAACTTTCCGTTGCCTGGGACCCCGGCAATGGTGCCGCCGGTGACGTTACCGAAGCCCTGGTTGCGAAGCTGCCGGGCAGGCACTTCGTCATCAATTCGAAAATCGACGGCACTTTCCCGGCGCACCATCCCGACCCGACTGTCGAGGCCAATCTGGCGCAGCTGAAAGAGGTCGTTCGCAAAAACAACTGCGATCTCGGCATCGGCTTTGACGGTGATGGAGACCGGATCGGCGTCATCGACAGTCTGGGCAACGTGATGTGGGGCGACCAGCTGCTGGTCGTGCTCGCCCGCGAAGTGCTGGCTGATGAACCGGGCGCTTCGATTTTGTGTGACGTCAAGGCCAGCCGGGTTTTCTTTGAAGAAATCCGCAAGGCCGGTGGCGTTCCGGTTATGTGGAAAGCTGGCCATTCGCACATCAAATCCAAGATGGTTGAGCTGAATTCGCCGCTGGCCGGTGAAATGAGCGCACACATCTTCTTCAAGCATCGCTATTACGGCTATGACGATGCGCTGTATGCGGCGATCCGGCTGTTATCGATTGTCGCCTCCAGCCCGAAAAGCTTCACCGAGATTCTGGGTGAACTGCCGAAGATGTATAACACACCGGAAATCCGTTTCGACTGTGTCGACGAGCGCAAGTTCCTGGTCGTTGAGGAAATTCTCGCCCGGGCCAGACAGCTTGAAAATGTGGAGATCTTCGACATGGACGGTGTCCGGGTCGAAACCGCGTATGGCTGGTGGCTGCTGCGTGCCTCCAATACCCAGCCGATGCTGGTGGTGCGGTGCGAGTCCGAAACCGAAGAGGGATTGGACCGGTTGCGCGAAGACGTGCGCCGGGAACTGCGGCTCAGCGACGTCGACGCCTCGGCGATATAATCCACAACTTAGTCACGCGAACACCTTGCCTCGGCGATTCTGATGCCGTACGCAAGGAGCATGGCTGAGTATTTCTTTTACGGTACCCTGATGGATCCTGAAGTTGCCCGGGAGATACTCGGGCGGCCTCTGTCGGGCTGCTCTCCGGTTCATG
>JANRAT010000291.1:14886-15911 GCA_030727885.1 Rhodospirillales bacterium
TGTGCTCAAAGGCTACAAACGTTTCTGCGTTGCAGACGCCACCTATCCGGCGATCACACCGGCCCCCGATGATCAGGTCGACGGCATTGTCGTTTCCAGGATCACGGAACTCGAAGCCCTTCGACTCAAGCGTTACGAGGGCATCCACTACGACATGCTTTCGCTCAGCATAAAAGTATCTGACGGCATGATGGAAGGGGTTCGGGTCTTCACGCCACTGGAGACGCTGCCGCTAACGGATCAGCCATGGGATTTCAAACGCTGGCAGGTTGAAGACAAGAAACGATTTCTGAAAGCCGTCCAGCGCAATACGCTGGTTTGATCCGAAGGTCCGGCGTTACTCGGTACGGGAAGCCACTTCGGAAGATTCCTCGGCCTTCAACTCCATACAATCCTTGAGAATTCTGCAGGTGCGGTAAGCATCGTTTTTGGTGATCCCGACAATGCGCGCACGGTGCAGGACTGTGCCGTTGCGTTTCTTCAGGGGAACGATGCGGATCTGGCCGTCGTTCAGATAGCGTGTCGCCGAGGATTTGGCTTTTTCTGCGGCCGCGCGTGCCTGTTCGATATGGGAATATGCGCCAACCTGAACTGCCCAGTCGCCAGATACATCAGCCGGTGTCGTGCCGGCGTCTGCGACAAGCGTTTTAGCTGCGCGCGGCTGGACCGGGGCAGGGGACTTGGCGATCATGCCGGCGCCGTGTTTCTTGGCCAGCGTTTCAAATCCTTCATCCAGCAGCTCTGTCATGTGCTGGTTGCGCTGACTGGAAGTCCGGCCGCCAAAAACGACGCCGATGATGCGCCGGCCGTTACGCGTGGCCGAAGCAACGAGATTGAAGCCTGACGCCCGAATGTAGCCGGTCTTGAAGCCATCGGCACCGGGATAGGTATCCAGCAGCTTGTTGTGGTTGGTGTGGGTTTGCCCCTGGTAAACGAATTCCGGCGTTGAGAAGAAATGGTAATACTGTGGGAAATCACGCAGCAGGGCGCGCGCCAGTACCGACATGTCCTTGGCGGTAGACATC
>JANRAT010000292.1 GCA_030727885.1 Rhodospirillales bacterium
GATTCTACCCGATTAAAACTTGGGGCGGGGCTATTTTTAGAGGTGCCCTTATGTCGGTGGGGCTTTTTGCTTCCGGCGTTCTACAGATGAGCCAATTTTGAGTGATTCCCGATACTTGGCGACAGTTCGGCGGGCGATGTCATAGCCGTCTGCAACCAAAAGCTTTACCAATTTGTCATCGGAAAGAATTTTTTTCGGGCTTTCGGCATCGATCATTTCCTTGATTCGGTGCCGAACAGCCTCTGCAGAATGGGCATCGCCGCCATCGGTGGCACTGATTGATGAGGAAAAGAAGTACTTCAGCTCGAAAATACCCCTCGGTGTGACGATGTATTTATTCGAGGTGACGCGGCTGACCGTGCTTTCATGCATTTCAATTTCGTCGGCGACGTCACGTAACACCATCGGCTTCAGGTGCGACACGCCCTTTTGAAAGAAAGCATCCTGACGGCGGACAATTTCACTCGAGACCTTGAGGATCGTCGTCGCCCGCTGATGCAGGGCACGGACCAGCCAGTTCGCAGACTGCAGCTGATCGGCCAGATACTTCCGGTCTTCACGGCTCATCGGTGTTTTGTGAACCTGCGTATGATAATGCTGATTGACCAGCACGCGGGGCAGGGTTTCGGCGTTCAGCTCGACCATCCACCCGCCTTTCGGATGACGGACCATCAGCACATCCGGGATCACAGGTTCGGCAGTATCGGGGGCAAACGAAAGGCCGGGCTTCGGATCCAGCTCGCGCAGTTCCTGCAGCATGTCGGTTATGTCTTCCACATCGACGCCGCAAAGCTGCCCCAGTTTTGAAAACGCGCGGTCTGCGACCAATTGCAGGTTTTCAACGAATATCTGCATCACAGGGTCATAGCGATCCCGTTCTTTCAACTGCAGCGCCATGCATTCGGCCAGATCACGGGCGAACACACCGGTCGGTTCGAAGGTCTGCAGGACAGCCAGCACCCGTTCAATTGTTTCGATGTCGGTGCCTAGGGTTTCCGCCGCCTCTTCAAGCGGTGCACCGAGATAGCCGCTGTCTTCAACCATATCGATCAGAAAGGCAGCAATCAGGGAGTCCGCCGGCGAAAGATGGGCAATGGCCAGCTGTGCTTCCAGATGAGCGCGCAGCGTTTTCTTCTCGGCCAGGGTTTCTTCAAGGTCCGGCAGCTCACCATCGTAACCGCCACCTTCACCGGATGCGGTAAACTGTCCGACGGTGACGGAGCCGTCCTCGAAGGCGCCGCCAAGATCGGCATCGAGATCTCCGGCGGTGACCATTTCGCTGCCGGCAGGATCACCAAGGCTCAGATCATCAAGAGCCGGGGCATCTTCGAAATCGCCGTCACTGTCGGTTTCGCGCTCGGGTGTGTCGACGGGGGCTTCGTCATCGCGCTCAAGCAGGGGGTTTGCTTCGAGTTCACTCTCGACGAATGCCGATAGCTCGAGATTGGAAAGTTGCAGCAGTTTGATCGCCTGTTGCAATTGCGGTGTCATGACCAGCGACTGACCAAGCCGCTGCTCCAGGCGAGGCGTTATTGCCATAAGCGCCCCCTGCCCATATCGTCAAAGAGAGAAACGGTCACCCAGATAGACGCGCCGAACGTCTGCATTGCCGACGATATCAGAAGGCGCGCCCTCCATCAGCATCATGCCATCATGGATGATATAGGCCCGGTCGATCACATCGAGCGTTTCACGCACATTGTGATCGGTAATCAGTACGCCGATGCCGCGATCCTTGAGATGGGCCACCAGCTCGCGGATATCGCCGACGGCGATCGGATCGATCCCGGCAAACGGCTCATCCAGCAAAACAAAATGCGGGTTTGAAGCCAGGGCGCGGGCGATTTCAACGCGACGGCGTTCGCCGCCCGACAAGGCCAGTGCCGGGGTGCGCCGAAGGTGGGTGATCGAAAACTCTGCCAACAGGGCATCAAGAATGGCTTCGCGACGCTCGCGGCTGGGTTCGACCACTTCGAGGACGGCGCGGATATTATTTTCGACCGAAAGGCCGCGGAAGATCGACGCTTCCTGTGGCAGATAACCGATGCCGAGACGGGCGCGTCGGTACATCGGCAGATCGGTGATATCATTGCCGTCGAGGATAATGTTGCCGACGTCGGGCTGAATCAGGCCGGTGATCATGTAAAAGCAGGTTGTCTTGCCGGCCCCGTTCGGCCCCAGCAGGCCGACCACTTCACCGCGATGCACTTCAAGGCTGGCACTGCGGACGACCGGACGTTTCTTGAATCGTTTGCCGATGTTGACCGCATACAGACCGCGCTGATTTTCGGCAATCAGGTGCGGTTTCTTGCGCTTGCCAGACTGCGCGCCCTGTCCCTGAGCAAGTTGCTGACCAATCTGTTCGAAGTCGTCGCTCATCACGTTCCTTTAAAATGCCGGCACAAGGCCTGCATTATTGTCAGTTGCCGGACCGATTCTTGGGTACGAATGACCCCTGAACACGTCCCGACCCCTGGGTGTTTGGGCAGGCAAACAATTGGCTGATGCCGGTATTCAGATTGACCACTGCACGGCATCCTCTGAGTTCGTTATTGTCCCGCACCAGTTTAACCTTGCCCGTCAGCGTTGCGACACCACTTTCAACATTATAGACGCCCCGGTCGCCGGTTGCCGTTTCGCGCTCAGTCCGAATGCGCACGTTATCATATGCATCGACACGGTACACCTGTGTGTGGCCTTTGTCGTCGGGTTTCATGTGGGCCACCAGGACATCGGCAAAAACCTGTTTGCCTTCCCGGGTGGCGACGGCATCGCCCCGGGCTACGGCAAACCGTTTCATTTCCCAGTATTCAAGCTGTTTGCTGGCGCTCAGCGTATCCTTGCCGGACACCAGGCGGGGTTTGTCCCCATCGATCACCAGCACCTTCTGATCAGCATTGTAGATCGCTCGGTCACCGTAAGCGG
>JANRAT010000293.1 GCA_030727885.1 Rhodospirillales bacterium
GTAACTGAGGTGCCGGTGTAATAGGCATAAACCTTGACCGGCGCCTTGACCGCAAAACTGACGGAGCGGCCGTCACTGCCCGGGCGCGGGTCTGCGATAACGCCTTTCAGGGCATCGACGACGCCTTGATAGCGGCCCTCGATCGGCCGCGAAAAGCGCACTGTCAGGCGGCCATTTTCCATTTTTTGCTGATAGGCCACGGGATCACGCCAGGCGAAGGTGATCAGCGACGACTTGCCCGACTGTACCGCCCTGACGTCAACCTGCTCGGCAATCGCCGCAGACGTGGATGCGCACACCGCTGCAAGCCCGAGCAGACCGGCAAGCAGACCGCCGACGGTTTTTCCGGAAACAGTGCGGGCGAGCATCCGGATCATCTAGAACGTCCCCGATGTCGGCATGACAATGATATCGACGCGACGCGCCAGCCGGCGCTTATCCGCCTCACTCAGCTTCGGCAGGCGATTGTACTGCGTGTCGGCATACCCCAGCGCGACGATTTTCTCTTCATAACCGCCGCGGCGGATGGCGTTGGCGACCGATGCCGCGCGAGCGATGGAAAGCTCCCAGTTCGATGCATACTTGCCGCCGGTTGGCGGTTCAGGGTCGGTATGCCCGGTCACCCCGATGGTATTGCCGACATTGTCGAACATGGCACCCAGCGTGACCATGGCGCCTTCAGCCCGCTTGCTGATCACGGCTGCACCGGGATCAAACAGCAGATCCCCCGGCAGGGCGATCATCAGCCGGTCTTCAAGGCGGACCACCAGCGCATTGCGCAACAGTGGATCGTTCGACAGGTTTTCCTCGATCACCGAGGCCAGATAATCCAGATTGACCGCACGGCGCCGGAACAGGGTGCCGACATTAAACTGCGCAGACGGCTTCTTGACGGTTTCCTCGGGCGCCGGATTGAGCGTTTGCGACAACGAGTCGATGATCTTGTCCCATTGGTCGATCTTGACGTTCGACATCGCAAAAAGCATCACAAAGAACGTCAGCAGCAACGACACCAGATCGGTAAACGTCAGCATCCACATCTTGGTGTTTTCATGTTCCGGCTCTTCGAAATGATCAAGGCCCAGCTCGATATCTCGTCTCATGGCTGTGCCCCCGTGCCGGAAAGCGTCCGTTTGCGCATTTCCTGCAGCGCATCTTCGAAGCGCACCGACGTTTCTTCCACACCGCGCACCCAGAACCAGATACTGACGGTTCCGGGATCGCCGGACTTGATGCCGACGGAAACGCTGTCAGGCGGTGCGCCGCGCACTGTAATGGTCCGCGCGAGTTCGCCGACACGGGCCATTTCCAGCCCCTGTTCAAGAGGCAGATTGATGTCCTTCGTATCCGGCGTGCCGATCACCACTTCCATATCCTGGCGAAGCCCGGGGGTACGGTTGCTCAGGCTCGCGACAATCCGGTCCAGCAATGCCAGCATATCGTCACGGACCAGCGGCTTGCCTTCCTGAAACAGTGCACTGACCGGCATCTGCAGACGCATCAGCCGGCCCGGCTGAACAACTTCGATCTTGTCGACGCGGATAGAGGCCGAAAAGATCGAGGTGATTTGCTCCTGAAAGGCTTCACCGGCAATCACATCGCCGTCCTTGGCACTGAAATCGGTCGGGTTTGTGGTCGGCGGCAGGACCGCCGTAAACGTTGACGAAAGACTGTCCATGACGGCCGTCGACTTGACCGGCTCAAAAGTCGAAATCGACACCAGCATGATGAAGAACGCCAGCACCAGCAGATACAAGCCCAGGAATACCGGCATGATGTCGGGCGTCTGAGGGGGATCTTCCACCGGCAAATCGTAATTGAGATCGCTCATCATGATGCAGCATCCCGAACGGCAGGGCACATCCCGGAAGCCCGAACAGCCGGACACCGAAAGGGGCCGCTCATCATGGCCATGGCTATCTGCATCGCGCCTGGCACCTAAAAGTCCCCAAGCACGCCGACCAGTTTGGTCCTCAGCGTCTCAGCGGTAAACGGCTTGATGATATAGTTCGATACCCCGGCCTGTTTGGCCTGGATCATTCTTTCGGTCGTGCTTTCGCCGGTGATGATGATGAACGGCAGGTGCTGGAGGGTTTTGTCGGCCCGCACTTCACATAGCAGTTCAAGACCGTTGACGGGCGCCATGTCCCAATCGGAGATCACCAGGCCGTAGGCGTCCTGTCGCAGTTTCTGCAACGCTTCGGCCCCGTTGGAGGCGGCATCGATACAATTGAACTTCAGTTGTCTGAGGAGGCTTTTAAGGACCCGGAGCATGGTCTGATAATCATCCACGATCAGCACCTTCATGCCCAAATCTACGGCCATTTCCACTCCAATTCCCAGCCAAAACGCGCCAAGGGTCAGCCCCCTGAAAACCACCGTTATTGGCATCCCGGTCAGATTTTTTAAACAAAATCTGACATAATATCCTAGTGTCGCGTCGTTACTTTAATGTACCGACGTTTTGCGGCAGTTCACGCAATGCCCGCAGTTCAACGGTCACTTCACGGGCACGCTGCGGATTCATCTGCGCCATGACCGGAGCAAGTTTCCGTTCCTTCATCCGCTCGGCAACCTCAAGCAGCGTCGGCATTTCCAATTCCTCGAAAATCCGCGCCGCATCTTTCGGTTTCATGTTCTCGTAAATCTTGACCAGACTGGCGATTTTCTTTTCCTGTTGCTTGTCGAAGACCTGGATGCGCTCCTCGATCACGCCGCGCAGTTCTTCAAGCTCGGCAACCCGCCGCTCGATCCTGATTTCGGCAGCCCGCAACAGACCTTCGCGGGCATCCATTTCGCGGCCCCGTGCAGCCAGTTCGTCCCGCCTCTCGGCAAGGCGCATCAGAATTTCTATTTCCGCCGGCGTCAGCAAGGTCGGGTCATCGGTAATCAGTTTGCTCGGGTCTCCCTTGACGGTATTC
>JANRAT010000294.1:0-9651 GCA_030727885.1 Rhodospirillales bacterium
ACTGACTTCACCTACTTCAAGGTTGTCGGCTGGGGCTGGTTCTATCTATCGACGAGGCGAGGCCAAATCGGGCGGCGATCCATCCCGCCGAGAGATTGGTGACAACACCCATCAGTTCATACAGCAAAAACAGATAGGCGAGCTGAACCGGGCTGAAACCGAGTGTGTGGAAATGCAGCAGGACGAGCATCCGGAGCGCACCATCGGTCAGCATGAACGCCCAGTAAGCAACCGTGACTGCGATATAGGCGCTCATCCCCTGAGCTCTTGTGCCGGGGTTGCTCATGGTGCTTCAGAGACCCTTGGCGACCATGCGGGTGACGTCGGCAAGACGCCATGCATAACCCCATTCGTTGTCATACCACGCATAGATTTTGACCTGCGTGCCGTTGATGACCATCGTCGACGGCCCATCGATGATCGCGGAGCGTGGATCATTCAGAAAATCGGCGGAGACCAGCTGCCGCTTTTCGAAGCCAAGGATGCCGGCGAGCGGCCCGGCAGCCCATTTTTCGAACAGGCCATTTACTTCGTCTGCCGTGGTCGGCCGCTTCATCTCGAACACGCAATCGGTCAGTGATGCATTGAGCAGCGGCACCCGCACCGCATGGCCGTTCAGCCGGCCTTTCAATTCGGGATAGATCAGGGTGATCGCCGTCGCCGATCCGGTCGTTGTCGGGATCAGACTGTTGAGAGCGGAGCGGGCCCGCCTTGGATCCTTCGACGGACGGTCAACCATGGTCTGGGTGTTTGTCACATCATGGATCGTCGTGATCGAGCCATGCACGATGCCGATTTCCTCGTGCATCACCTTGACCACCGGCGCCAGACAATTGGTTGTGCAGCTGGCTGCCGTCACCAGATGGTGAACCGCTGGATCATAAAGATCATCATTGATGCCGTAGACGATGTTCAGCGCCGACGCCTGTTTGATCGGCGCCGAGACGACGACTTTTTTGACCCCGGCATTGTAATACGGCTGCACCTTTTCCGGCGTCTTGAAGACCCCGGTGCAGTCGACGACCAGATCAATCCCGAGTTCCTCGAGCGGCAAGCCCTCAATGGTCTTCGATTGCGTCAGGCGCATCCGCTGACCGTTGACGGTTACGCTGTCGTCATCATTTGAAAACGATGCTTTCCAGCGTCCGTGCACGCTGTCGAACTCAAGCAATTGTGCATGCTGCGCCGGGTCGCCGGCAGGGTCGTTCAAAAGCATAATCTCGCCGGGCGTGCCTTCTTCGAAGAACGCCCGCACTACAAGCTTGCCCATGCGTCCAAGGCCGTTGATTGCAATCCTTGCCATTTGTCACTCCGATTTCGAAGGCAAAAAATTTCTGTTTGTGTAACTAACCCGTCCGCGTATCAAACCAGTGCCGGGTCCTGTTTGCGAAAGCGACCAGCGAAAGCATTACCGGCACTTCGACAAGCACACCGACCACCGTTGCGAGCGCGGCACCCGAGTTAAGTCCGTATAGACTGATCGCCACGGCAACAGCCAATTCGAAGAAATTCGATGTCCCGATCATGGCGCACGGTGCGGCGATCCGGAATGGCACGCGCAATCCGTAAGCCGCCGCGTAAGCGATGGCGAAAATACCGTAGGACTGAACCAGCAGCGGTGCGGCTATCATGGCGATGACCAGCGGCTGACCAAGAATGATCCGGCCCTGAAATCCGAACAGCAAGACCACGGTTGCCAGCAGCCCCAGCACCGATACGGGTTTCAGACTTGCAATGAAGGCATCGACCGCCGCTGCCCCCTTCCCGTTCGCAACCAACCGCCGACGGGTTATCACACCGGCGATCAGCGGCACCACAACGTACAGGGCAACAGACAGCAAAAGCGTTTCCCAGGGCACCGGTATTTCGCTGACACCCAGCAGCAGTGCGACAATCGGTGCATAGGCAAACACCATGATGATGTCGTTCACGCTGACCTGAACCAGCGTATAGTTGGAATCTCCCTGGGTCAGCTGCGACCAGACGAACACCATCGCCGTGCACGGCGCCGCGCCCAGCAGGATCAATCCGGCCATGTAGCCTTCGGCATCGGCGTCCGGGATCATGTCGGCGAAGATGACTTTGAAGAACAGTACGCCGAGCGCCGCCATGGTGAACGGCTTGATCAGCCAGTTGACGACAAGCGTGATCATCAATCCGCGCGGCTGATCCGAAACATGGCTCAGACTGGCGAAGTCGACGGCAATCATCATCGGATAGACCATCGCCCAGATCAGCCCGGCAACGACCAGATTGACCTTTGCATATTCGAGCGCCGCAAGCGTTTCGAACAAAGTTGGGGCCAGTTCGCCGAGGACAATACCGGCAACAATGCACAAAGCGACCCATACCGTGAGATAACGTTCGAAAGTCGACATCATCTACCCCTGAAGGCCGGGCACATCGGCGGCCTCGATAAACTTGAGAAAATCCAGCAACGGCCCGACGGCCTTTGGATCCAGTGAATAGCAAACTCGCGGATGCATAATCTCGCCGATGATCAGGCCGGCGTCTTTGAGAATGCGCAGATGTTCGGACGTGGTCGAAGCGGCAAGTCCGATTTCTTCAACGATGTCACAGCCGATGCAGGTCTGTCGGTTGAGCAGCGTCTGGATAATCTGGATACGCGCCGGATGGCCCAGTGCCTTGGCTATTTTTGCGAGCGTCTCGATATCCGATATCGGATTTTTCGACGTGCCATCAAGCTTGGTCAGTTTTGATTTTACAGGCATCTGTTTCAATCGTAATTCGTTAAACGACGAAATACGAATAACAAGCGCACTTTGAACAGGCAATGGACATTTTTATGACACTCTGCCTCGTCCGCACTTGTTCTTATACTGATGAGCTTACCGTACGTGATGGCGGGAAATTGATGATGACAATTGTTCCCTGATCCAACTCACTTTCAATAGTCAATGTTCCGCCATGTTTTTCGGCAAATCTCTTTGATAACGAAAGGCCCAGGCCTGTCCCTTTATGTGCCAGATTTGGGCCGCCCCTGACCTGGCTGAAGGGCTCCAGCACTTTGGCAAGATCCCCTTTTGCGATGCCGATACCTGTATCCCTTACACTGATTGAAATGCACCCCTTATCATCAAGATTTGCCGAGACGATGATACTGCCGTCTTCAGGCGTAAACTTGGCTGAATTGGACAACAGGTTGACCAGAATTTGCAGGACCAACCGTTTATCGGCCAGCAATTTCGGAAACCTTTCCGGAATAGCAATTCGGAAATCAAATTCCGGTGTATCATCACGAAACCGCACCAGGCGTTTTGCAGCCCATGCAAGCTCGTTCACATCGTTTTCCACCTCGTCCAGTTCGACAGCGCCAGATTCTATCCGGGCAATATCAAGAATATCACTGACGACTTCGAGCAAGTGCTGTGCCGAAGTGTGGATATCGACACAGTAATCGACATATTTCTCATTGAGTTTGCCGAACAAGCCACTGCTCATCATCTGCGAAAAACCGATGATGGAATTTAAAGGTGAACGCAGCTCATGGCTCATATGTGCAAGAAACTCCGTTTTGGCCTTGTTCGCTTGTTCAGAGGCTTCCTTTGCATCCTGAAGCCGGCTTCCAATAACCCTCAGGCGATATTTTTGATAAACAAAAAGACCGCCAATCGATGACATGACCAAGATCAGAAAAACGATAATCACCTTGAAGCGCTGAATTCTTTGAGCCTGCTGTTCAAGGACGTCAAACGCCTCCCATTGCGACGTTGCATAGATTGACCGCATCGTCTCAACAGCGTTTGTCGCACGTGCATGGACCAGTGAAATCACTTCGCTGGAGTCCGGTGCCAGATTATAGACCCCATCACGCAGCCAGGACTTGATGTCGGTCAGGGCCGGGCTAATGACAGCATAAATGGCCGAAGCGCCGACGAGATTGTCAAAATTGTAGCTTGCCCTTATCTGATCGAGCCTCTGTTCGAGGACACTGACCTGATGCAATATTTCGTCAATGCGAAGCTGGCTCGGCAGACTGAGCGTCAGACCCGTCCGCGAAGCCAATTCACTGGCATCTTGCAGCAAAAGTCCAATATCGCGCTGCTGCTTGACGATGGTCAGAGGCAGGTTTTGCTGAATATCGTCAAGCGTCGACCACGTGAAATAGATAATACCCAGACACAGTGCCGCGAGCGTCAAGGCGCCAGCATATAATCTGCTCCCGTCATCTCCATGCGTCAGGCTTTTTTTTACCCGTGTAAAAAACCGCGCACCTCTGGAACGGGAACTGGAACCCGGCTTCATTCCTTGAGCAGCCCGGCTTCAATGTAAAAGCGCTTGGCGCCCGGGTGCAGTGGAATACTTAGCCCTTTCAGGGCATTTTCGAGCTTGATCGAATTGCCTTTGGGATGTCCGCCGTCCAGCAGCTTCCGTGCCGATGCGCTCCATAGCGACTTGGTGATCTTGTAGATTGTCTCGTCACTGATTGCCGCACTGACAACCCATTGCGCGCCGACACTGATGGTATTTGTTTCAGGCACCCCCGTGTACGTTCCCGTTGGTATGACGTCATGAATGAAAAAAGGATGTTGGCGCATCAGGTTTTCAGCATCAACCCCGTCTATCGGCACCAATGCACCGCCTTGATCGTTAGACAGTCGGGTGACGGAAGCCGTCGGATAACCAGCAACGATAAAATATGCATCCAGTTTGCCGTTGATGATCTTGTCGACGGCCAGATTGGGTTTGATATATTCCGGCTTTAAATCCGCCTCGGTCAGGCCAAACGCTGCCAGGATAAGCCGGGAATCAATCAGTGTTCCTGAACCGGCTTCATCCAGAGATACCCGTTTCCCTGCCAGATCCCGGATCGTCGATATACCGGCTTTCCTGCCAACCACGATGTGTACGGCTTCCGGATACAGATTGGCGATGACGCGCAAAAACTTTTGCGGCGCTTTTGCAGCGAATTCGCCGGTGCCGTTATATGCCCAGTGCACGATGTCGGATTGTGCAAAACCTGACTCAAGCGTGCCGCGCAGGATAGAATCAATATTGGCAACCGATCCGTTGGAAGATTGGGGGATGCCGATCAGCCCCTGCACGCCGCACTCGCCACTCGTCTGGCAACCCGCAGTCCCGGGCACGCCTGTGATTGCCTTGGCGATCAGGCCGCCAATTGGATAATAGGTTCCGGCAACGCCACCCGTGCCTATTCTGAAAAACTCGGCCCCAAGCCCTGGATTCGAGGCGCCGGAAACGGCGAGGAATACGGCTGTGAAGATGGCGGCAGTGCCACGCATGGATATCGTCACGACAACCACCCGGTGTTCGGAAAATTAGTCATCCGGCCCTCCGTTGTTTTGACAACAAACCGTTATCCATTAGTAGATTAAGTATAAGGATTATAAGTATGAGTTAAATTTTCCGACTTCACTAGAGACATGGCGAAAACCGGAACAACTTCTTGTCGAATTTATTCATACAAGCCATTGCCGATGGATCAATGCCGCAATACCTAAACCTCTCCCGTGAGCATCAGCAATTCTTTATAAAAAATACCGGCCAGTTCGGAGCGCTGGTTATTGGTGCGTTCAATCAGCACAACCTGCCTGCGGACCGGCGGTGATCCGAACGGTATTGTGCGTATCCGGGCGGCACTTTCGCCCCGCAAGCGGCTGCTTGGTACGACGCCAACCCCGAGGCCCGCACTGACCAGACCGACGATCGATTCCGAGCTGTCGAGTTCCATCGCTTCTTTGACGACAACACCGGATCGACGCAGCGTCACATCGATCAGCGCGCCGACGCCGGATTTTCTGTTAAGACGCAGAAACGGGCGCGCCATCAGGACTTTTTTCCAACCGCGCTCTGTCATTGATTTCGGCGCAACCACAAGCAGCGCTTCCGAGGTGATCGGCAGGATCTGCATATCCACCTCCGGCTCAAGCGGTTGCGTGATCAACGCTCCGTCGAGACTGCGCCGTCTAACCCTGCCAATC
Source organism: Rhodospirillales bacterium (assembly GCA_030727885.1). Classification (GTDB taxonomy): domain Bacteria; phylum Pseudomonadota; class Alphaproteobacteria; order Rhodospirillales; family Casp-alpha2; genus UBA4479. Next base: position 5,964 of record JANRAT010000294.1, read on the forward strand.
AGATCATCAGTCAGGCCTTCTTCGATGCGCACCTGCAGTCGCGGATATTTCTCGCGCAATCCGGCCAGCGCTTTCGATACCAGCGCATTGGTTATCCCGGTTGCCGAACCGATGCTGAGCACGCCGGCGATTTCGCCGGGCGAGCGGGCCATGTCGACAAGCGCATTGAACCGCGCCAGCACATCCCTGGCCTGTTCGACGATGTTAACGCCATGGGCATTCAGTCGCGGCGGCCGCGTTGTGCGGTCAAACAGCGACACTTGCAATTCGTCTTCTAGGGCACGCATCTGCTGCGATATGGCCGCCGGGGTCAGATACAGGGATGCCGCGGCATCGGCAAAGCTGGACCGCTCATGTATCGCGATCAGTGTTTTAAGGTGCTGGATATTCATAAGTATAAATTAAGCTATACTTAATATAATATCAAATTTATATCGTTTGAGTAAATTTATAACTGCGCCTAATGTCCCCTCAGTCCAGTAAGGACGAACGATCACAAACAAAGGAATTAGACAAATGGAACAAGCAATCGACAGCATTCTCATTTCAGCCATGGCAGGCATCGCATTTCTCGCCAACTACACCTACCTGATGTCATAAAGATGAGATGTCCTGAACAAATCCAATAAAACGCTCCTGGCGCCTAAAACGCCCGGGGCGTTTTCATTTTTGCCGCCGAGCGACGTTTTACATTCCCCTGAATATCGCTGATGCCGTATCATCGTTTCGTGATGATTGACTTACCCCGTCCCACTTTCTGTTTTGCACTCTGCCTCGGCCTTGCCGTTGTAACGTCGTCGTGCCCTGTCGCCGCCGAGACCCCGGAAATCACCGTTGCCACCTGGGGCGGCGTTTATGGCGATGCGCAACAGGCAGCAATCATCAAACCGTTCACCCGCCTTACAGGTATTGGCGTTCGCATTCACCACCATGGCAGCGATTTTCAGCCCCTGCTCGACAACACCGCAAAAGGCCCTGCACCCTGGTCGGTTGTCGACATTGAACGTGCCCCCCTGAGCCAGGGCTGTGACCAGGGCAAGTTCGTCAAACTTGATATCGAGCTGTTACTCGGCAAAGCCGCACGAGACGATTTTATCCCGGGAACCCTGCATCCATGCGGCATCGGCGCCCTGATCTGGTCACAGGCCGTGGCCTTCGATGCCAATCAGTTCAAGGCAAGTCCACCGACCACCCTGGCTGATTTTTTCAATCTGGCCCGGTTTCCGGGCAAACGCGGTCTTTTTGCCGGTGCCGAGGGCAATCTGGAGCTCGCCCTGATGGCGAACGGTATTCCGCCCGAAGATGTTTACGACATCCTTAAAAAACCGGAAGGCGTCAATCAGGCTTTTGCCATACTGGAAACGATCAGGTCGCAAGCCGTTTTCTGGCAGGCCGGGGATGAGCCGGAGCAACTGCTGAATGACGGCAGGGTAACCATGACGACCGCCTACGCGGCGCGCTTCATGCGCCCAAGACAGGGCGCCCGTCGGCCGGCAAAACTGATCTGGAGCCATCAGCTTTGGCGGGCCACCTACTGGGCGATCCCGGCCGGCACCGATGATGCTGTCAGTGCAGAGCGATTCATAACCTATGCAACAGATCCTGAACGACTGGCTGAACTGGCCATCCGATTGTGGTATGGTCCGGCCAGAAAAAGTGGTTATGCCGCTGTCCCGGCGACGATGCGCGAGGACTTGCCGACCGCCCGCAAAAATTTCCATGACGCCCTCAATATCGACAGCGATTTCTGGACCACATACGGTCCGGCACTTGAAGATCGCTTCAGGGTTTGGCGCGGCGGCTGACGAGCGCCGCCGTGGGCTTTTCTTGAGAAAAAAATAAACTTCTCGCAAAGCCTGAGAATTAACCTTTCCTTTGCCCTTTTTTGGCCTTAATGGCGGTGCTTAATACCGGCAGAAGACGATTTTAAGACGGAGTAGAAAATGACTGACATCGCAGAAAGCCAACCCGCGTACGCCGAAGCAGGTCCATGGGACAGATTGGGCGCCGTTCTCAGGATCGGTGTTGCCGTACTGTTTCTGGCCATTACCGTGGTGTTTTTTGCCACCGCACAGGACGGCCTGATCAGCGCCGCCGATCCGTCACCACAACTGAGTACGCCTGCCGCCTCAACAAATTAAACGCCGAATCAACTGCCCCTCTAAGCTCCTGTTTCCGGGTTATCCGCCTGGTAGACATGCTCCCATTTTTCAAAATAGCCATCGATGGCATTTCTGGCTGAAGCGCCATACTCGCCAAGCATTTCTGCTTTAATGTAGATGATGGCGAGTGTGATGCCGGACCAGGCGATGTTGTCACGCCGGCTGCGGGCGGCCTTGTTGAGTTCCGTCAGATGCGTAACCCCGCGCTTGTAATACTGCGGGTCATCAAGTCCGCGCCGGTGCACCTCATCGATCTGCTGCCTCGCCAAGCCGGCAATTTTGGCAAGATTGACGGCACTGTGCTGGCCATGCAGCATATTGATCAGTGCTCTGGCATCGCTTGCCAGCACGTTGCCGTCATGGTCCCGGCCGCCGAGACCGAACAGTGCGAGCAGTTTAGCTATCATTATCATCCTCCGAATCCATTGCATTGTTTCCGAGCCGGCCCGCCGCTGCAAGCGGCACGGCTCCGGCATTATTCTTGAGCATCCCCGGCCCCTGACCTAATCTCGCTCGGCAAAACAAAAACATTCCAAGGAGGACACCATGGCCCTGCAGAAATATAGCGTAGACTTTGCCCGAATTTCCGATGCAGCCCTGGCGGCATGGCGCGAGATTCCGGCGGCTGTGGTCTCCGACATGATGAACCGCTCACAGGTGATGGCGGCACGGGTGAAACCGGTAGGCATTGGCATGCGCCTTTGCGGTCAGGCCCGGACCGTTACCTGCATGTCCGGCGACAATTCCGCGCCGCACCGCCTGATCGGCATGTGCCGCAAAGGCGAGGTGATGATCATCGATGCCCGTGGTTCCGAAAATGTTGCGATCTGGGGCGGCATCATGACCGAAGCTGCCATCGCACGGGGCGTCAGCGGCATCGTCGTCGAAGGGGCGATCCGTGACATAGCGGAAATCCGTGCCCGCGGCTTTGCCGCCTTCTCGACCGCCGTGGTCCCGGCCGGCCCACACAAGAATTTCGGCGGCACCATTGATGGCACCGTCGCCGTCGGCGACTGTCCGGTCAATCCGGGCGATCTGATCATCGGTGATGACGATGGCGTTGCCGTGGTGCCATTGGCCTGGGCGGATCGCATGCTCAAGGCGGCGCAGCAGAAAATCGCCGACGAGGCCGACATCATCCGCAAGATTCACGAAGGCGCCAATCAGGCCGACCTGCTGGGTCTGCCGGAGCCGGAACTGATTTCCTGAATGTCGCCTGATTAACGGCTAACCGCGCACCGTCATTTAAGATTTTCAATCGTGTAAGGCTCTGTTTCTGCCTGGGCGATCCAGGCAGCCATGTCCGGCTGTGCCCAGACCGCATCCATATAGGCAGCCGTGCTTGCGTCGACCGGCACGCCGTAGGTTCTGAAACGGCTCACCACCGGGGCAAACATGATGTCGGCGGCAGACCATTTGCCGAAAAGGTAAGGCCCATCCTTGCCGAATCGGTCCCGGCAATCGGCCCACAGGCTGACAACTCTGGCGGCGTCAGCCAATGACCCTTCGTTGTGCCCCTGCCCAGG
>JANRAT010000294.1:9661-14542 GCA_030727885.1 Rhodospirillales bacterium
GCATGTCCATAGGCATTTCGCGTCGCAGTCTGAAAAAGCCGGCATGCATTTCGGCACTGACGGCGCGGGCCGTGGCGCGTGCGATCAGATCGGCGGGCCACAGCCCGGCTTGCGGTGCCAGATCATGCAGGGTCTCAATGATGGCAAGGCTTTCCCAGACAACGTCATCGCCGACTTTCAGCACCGGGACCAGCCCGCTTGGCGAATGTTTGGCAATGGCGGCGCGGGTTTCCGGATGGTTGAGCGGAATGAAAATTTCCTCAAACGGCATACCCGAATGGCGTATTGCCAGCCAGGCACGCAGCGACCATGACGAATAGTTTCGGTTGCCGATCACCAGTTGCAAAGGCGTATTCATTGCGTCTCTCCCTCATATGGTCGATGAGTTTAGGGTTTTCGTTTCCCTGCCGCCAAGTAAGATCGGCTGAACCCGTCATCAAAGGAGCATATCGTGAGCGACACCAGGCAAAGCAAGACCAGCAAGGCAACGCCAATCCACCTGCTTCACGAGAGCCGTTTCGATGCCTGGTTGAGCAGCGCGTCCCCCCTGATCCAGAACTGGGTCGCCGCCCACGCGTTCAAGGCCGCCAGCGGCAAACATCTTGTTGCCCCGGGATCTGACGGTGCGATTGACTGCGTCATCGTCGGCGTATCGGACCCCATGATATTGTGGGACACGGGATCACTGGCGAAAGCCTTGCCGGTGGGCAGCTACGCACTGGCCGGCGATTACAGCCCTGCGGAAGGCGAAGCCGCGTTGCTCGGCTGGCTGCTCGGCAGCTATGAATTTGACCGCTACAAAACGGCCGCCCCGGCAACCGCCATCCTTGAAATCCCCTCAGGCATCGATGCCAAACAGGTCAATGCCATTCATGACGCGACCCGGCTGGTCCGCGATCTCGTCAACACGCCGGCCAACGATCTCGGGCCGAGCGCGCTGGCAGCGGCCGCCGAATCCCTGGCGAAAGAATTTGCCGCCGATTGCAAAATAATCGTCGGCGATGATCTGCTGACGCAGAATTACCCCGCCGTGCACGCGGTCGGGCGCGCCGCCAGCGATGCCCCGCGGCTGATTGAAATGACCTGGGGCAATCCTGCCCATCCGACCATAGCCCTGGTCGGCAAAGGGGTCTGCTTTGATTCCGGCGGTCTCGACATCAAGCCGGCTGCCGGCATGAAGCTGATGAAGAAGGACATGGGCGGTGCCGCGCACGTGCTGGGGATTGCCCATTGCATCATGGCGCTCAAGATCAATGTCCATCTGAAGGTGCTGATACCGGCGGTCGAAAACGCCATCTCCGGCAATGCCATGCGACCGCTTGATGTGGTCAAAACCCGGGCCGGCATCACCATTGAAATCGGCAACACCGACGCTGAAGGCCGGGTCATTCTGGCCGACGCGCTGGCCCGCGCCGCCGAATCCAATCCGACCCTGATCATTGATTTCGCGACCCTGACCGGTGCCGCCAGAGTGGCGCTCGGCACCGAACTGCCGGCCCTGTTCTGTAATGACGACAGCTTTGCCCAGGACATTCTGGCCGCCGGAGACCGCGCCGCCGACCCGCTCTGGCGCATGCCTCTGTGGCCGGGTTATCGCAAGATGATCGAAGGCAAGGTCGCCGACATCACCAATTCGCCGGAGGGCGGCTTTGCCGGAGCCATCACGGCAGCCCTGTTCCTGGAGCGTTTCGTGCCGGCCGGAATCCTGTGGGCGCATCTCGATATCATGGCGTGGAATGTTGCGTCCAAACCCGGTCGACCGGAAGGGGGCGAGGCACTTTGTCTTCGCACCATGACCGACATGCTGCTGACCAAATACGGCAGAACATAGCAAATGCCGGCATGAGCCATGATCTTACAACGCTTCAGGCCCTTGATATCTGGCGGCGTGCCGGCGTCGCCAGCGTCAGGCGAGATGCCCCTGACCTCACGGCCCGGCAGATGGCCTTGTTGTTGAGCGTTTATCTGACGCCGCCGCCGCATACCGTGCGCGGCCTTGCCGAACATCTGAACGTCACCAAGCCTGTCATCACACGGGCCGTTGACCGTCTCAGTGAACTGGGCATGGTGCGCCGCAAGACCGATCCCGAAGATCGCCGCAGCGTGCTATTGCAGCGAACCGTCAAAGGGTCGATTTTTCTGCGTGAATTTGCCGAACTGGTGGTCGCTGCCGCCAAAGGCCAGACAGAAGGTGACCCGAGCGGGCTGCCACCGAATTACTAAACCGGAAAATGATCAGTTGGCGATCTTTGATTGCGCCAGAGGCGTCCGGTAACGACGCAGATATGACGGCAGAATGGCCTCGCACGGGGTCGCTGCAATACCAAGTTCTGCAAGGCCCGGGCAGTTGCCTGAGGCGACATTATCGGCGCGCATCAATTTTACCTGATCGCTGGTGAGCAGTGGTTTAGGCAACTTCTCCAGAAAGAACGCTTCGATCTCGGCGATCCAGAACGGCACCGGCATCAGCAGACGTTTGCGACTGGAAGATTTGAGCACCAGACGCATCAGATCGGCGAATGAATAAACCGACGGGCCGCAAAGCTCGAAGGTTTTTCCGGCCGTAGACGTATCGCCGAGGCAATGTACGATGGCATCGGCGACATCACCGACATATACCGGCTGGAATTTAGGCCCGCCATCACCCAGATACGGATACACCGACGCGCCGATGACCGGCAGGAACGGGGAAATCCGGCAGAAACCTGCGAACATGTTGAAGAAATTGTCTTCCGGCCCGAACACTACGGACGGCCGGACAATACGCGCTGTCGGCAGGGCTGCCAGAACCGCCACTTCGCCGGCGGCTTTGCTACGGGCATACAGGGCTTCTGAATTTTTATCGGCACCCAGCGCCGACATATGGACAAAATTTGTGATGCCGAGTGATGCGGCCGTTTCGGCGATCAATTTGGCATCAAGGGTGTGGATTTTCTCGAACGTTGCCTTACCGCTTTCATAAAGAATACCGACCAGGTTGACGCAGGCGTCCGCGCCAGTCAGGGCAACCTGAACACTTGCCGGATCCGATGCATCGCCACCCCATGGCGTAACCTGACCGACATCGCCCATGGTCCGCAGATAATGTGCCTTTTCGGTGTCGCGGCAGACGGCGCGGACAAACCATCCGGCCTTGGCCAGACGACGCACCAGATGTCTGCCGATAAAGCCGGAAGCACCAAATACAGTGATGATGCGGCGATGCGTGTTATTGGCCATGCTTGCGCCCTTAAAAATTCTTCTGATTATATGAATTATACCGCTGATCGCGGGCGGTCAACCAAGGCTTGGAGCTTTCGTGCGTAATATGAAAGACAACATATTGACAAGGTGCCGTCTGAGGACTAATCCCTCCACTCCAATGCACGTGCAAGCGTGCATGGAAGCCCAGGTGGCGGAATTGGTAGACGCGCAGGCTTCAGGTGCCTGTGGCCGCAAGGTCGTGGAAGTTCGAGTCTTCTCCTGGGCACCATCGCCCTCTCGCCGCAAGGCGCAGGTCGAAAGGTAATCATTTGACCCAAACAGTATTTATAGTGCCGACAGAGATCCATGTTCACCGTGGAGATATCCCCGGAGGCCTTGATTTCGGCGATGCGGTTGCCGTTGACACGGAAACCCAGGGTTTGAATTTGCAGCGCGACCGGCTTTGCGTCGTCCAGCTGTCAGCGGGCGATGGCGTCTGTCATCTGGTGCAAATGGCTGCTGACGATTATGCCGCCCCTAATCTGAAGGCGCTGATGACCGATCCGGCCGTCACCAAGATTTTTCATTTTGCCCGATTTGACGTCGCCATCATGAAGCGCTGGCTCGGTATCACCATCACGCCCGTGTACTGCACCAAGATCGCCTCGAAACTGGTCCGCACCTACACCGACCGGCATGGCCTCAAGGATGTAACCCGCGAGCTGATCGGCATAGATCTGTCCAAAGCGCAGCAGTCTTCCGACTGGGCCGCACCTGAATTGAGCGAAGCTCAGCAGATTTACGCAGCATCGGACGTCCTCAATCTGCATGCCCTGCGTGCGCGTCTGCAGGAGATGATTGAACGCGAAGGCCGCACGACCCTGGCCAAAGCGTGTTTCGACTTTCTGGAAACCCGGGCTGAGCTTGATCTTGCCGGTTGGCAGGAAGCCGATATCTTTGCCCACACTTGATACACGCCATTTGTTGATCAGCTACGCTGTCCGGCGCATACTCGCACTTCCATTGCCATTGCTGACCCCGAACGGAGCCTAGATGACCGGTATCCCTGCCCCAAAACTGGACAACGACAACACCCGGGCTGATATCCAGGCCGCCAGACAGGTGATTGAAACGGAAATCGCCGGTTTGCAGATCCTCGCCCGCTCGATTGGTGACGATGTCGCAAGGGCCATCGATATTCTCGCCTCCGTAACCGGTCGCGTTGTTGTGTCGGGCATGGGTAAAAGCGGGCACATTGCCAGAAAGATTGCCTCGACCCTGTCATCGACCGGCACACCGGCACTTTTCGTGCATCCGGCCGAAGCCTCGCACGGCGATCTCGGCATGATTACCAAAGCCGACGCGGTCTTTGCACTGTCCAACTCCGGTGAAACAACGGAACTGGCGGATCTGGTTGAATATTGCAAACGCTTCGAGATTCCGCTGGTTTCCATGACCGGTCGTGGTGACAGCACCCTGGCCCAGGCCGCCGACGCATCGCTGGTCATTCCCGATGCCGCCGAAGCCTGCCCGATGGGACTGGCGCCCACCACATCGACGACCGTGATGCTGGCGCTGGGCGATTCCATCGCCGTTGCACTACTGGCCAAAAAGGGATTTTCCAGCGACGATTTTCATGCCCTGCATCCCGGCGGAAAACTGGGACGGCGGCTTTTGAAGGTGCGTGACATCATGCAC
>JANRAT010000294.1:14552-15075 GCA_030727885.1 Rhodospirillales bacterium
CCTGGGCACCGTGATGTCCGACGCCCTGATCGAAATGACCACCAAGGGTTTCGGCTGTGTCGGCATAACCGACGCCAAGGGTCGTCTGGCCGGTATTTTCACCGATGGCGACTTGCGCCGGCACATGAGCAGCGATCTGACCACCAAACCCGTCGTTGATGTCATGACAACCGGCGCCAAAACCCTGCACCCCGATATCCTGGCCAGCGAAGCCCTGCATTTCATGAACGAGAACAAAATCACAAACGTGTTCGTGGTTGCCGACGAAAAGCCGGTTGGTGTTCTGCATATTCATGATTGCTTAAGGGCCGGCGTCGCCTAATGCGACTTTCCTAAGCAAAGCCGAGACAACATGGCTCCTGCGGCAAAAAACGAGCTCAATCTGGAAGGGCGTTCCAGTAGCGGCTTTGGCTTCGAGGCGCAGGGACCAAGGCGTCATACTGCCGGGTATTCGAAGTTTGTGCGGGCCATGAAGTTCCTGTTGCCGGCAATCGCCCTTTTGCTGATCGGCCTGATCATTGCC
>JANRAT010000294.1:15085-15842 GCA_030727885.1 Rhodospirillales bacterium
CCTGTCGCTGACCGGTAATGTCGTCGAACTGGACAGCCCGAAAGCGGATATTCTGCTCGAAGACAACACCTGGCTGGTGCTGACTGCCAAGCGCGGCATCTTCGGGCGCGAGGCAGAAGCCCTCGATTTGGTGGGGTCCGTTGTTCTTTATCATGACAGCGGTTACGAATTCTTAACCGAGAAGGCGAAGATTGATCTTAAGAAGAGTATTGCCGAAGGCGACCAGCCGATCCGTGGGCAGGGACCGTTCGGCAATTTGCAGGCGGAAGGCTTTCGTCTTGTCGATAAAGGCAAGAAGATATACTTCACCGGCAAGAGCAAATTGACCATTTATCCGGGCGCCGGACAGAGGAACCCCTAAGGGAATCGTGCTGAAATCATGAGGCAGACCAACGCCACCAGCGCCAAAAAGCCACTTCAGGCCGCATCCGCCCGTGCCCTTCTGCATGTTCTGGCGGTGTCCGCCCTGCTCTGTCTGCAGATACAGAGCGCTGAAAGCCAGAGCCTGTCGCTCGGTGGCGCTACAGGTGATGTGCCGATAGATGTATACGCCGATGATGGAATCGAGTGGCTACAGGACGGCAATATGTTCGTCGCCCGCGGCAATGCCCGCGCGGTGCGCGCCGGCGTTGAGGTGCTGAGCGACGAATTGCGTGCCTATTATCGGAAGAACACGACCGGACAGTCGGAAGTGTGGCGGCTGGATGCACTCGGCAACGTCCGCATCGTTTCGGAAAGCGAGACCGCTTACGGTGAC
>JANRAT010000295.1 GCA_030727885.1 Rhodospirillales bacterium
AGGTGCCGCTATCCAGATCGAAGGTTTCCTTCTTGCGCGACCCGTCATCCAGTTTGGTCAGTTTATAGAACCCGCCGCCGGTCTTGCGACCGAGCTGACCGCGCTCCAGCATCGACTGCTCGGCCGCCGGGAACTTGGTGAAGGCCTCGCCCATGTCGCCCTTGGGCAGGTTGATGGCCAGATTCTTGCCGACGAAATCCATGATATCGAGACCAATCAGATCGATCAGCCCATAAAGCCCGGTCGGCGGCAGGCCCATCGGTGCCGACATCAGGGCGTCGATACGCTCCTGTGAAAGGCCTTGGGCGCGGGCCTCGGTGGCGGCGTGCAGGCCCCTGAGCATCCAGAAGCAGCCGATGCGGTTGCCGATGAAGTTGACGGTATCCTTGGCGTTGACCACGCCCTTGTTCATGACGCCGCCGAGGTAGCCGCGGAATGCGGCGATCACATCGGCATCGGTTTTCTCGCCCGGTACCAGTTCGCACAGTTTCATGATCTTGACCGGATTGAAGAAGTGCGTGACGCAAACGTCTTTCAGCAAACGGTCCGGCATGCCCGCGGTGATATCACGGAGCGGAATGCCCGACGTGTTGGTGGAGACGACCGAGCCATCCTTGCGCAACGGTTCGAAGCGTTCGAACAGCTTGCGCTTGGTTTCCAGATCCTCGATCACCGCTTCGCAGATCCAGTCGTAATCGGCGATTTTCTCGAGATCATCGGCAAGGGTGCCGAGCGTGATGTTGGCTTCCTTGCCCGGCGTGTCGATGGCCGGCGGGCGGCCGTTGACGATTTTATCCAGTGCCTTCTGGGCAGCTTCCATGGATACGTCCAGCAACAGGACACGGCAGTCTTTTTCAGCGGCCAGTCCGGCAATGCCGGTGCCCATGGTGCCGGCACCCAGTACGGCGACGGATTTGATCTCGCGGGTCATGCGGTTCTCCTCAATGAGCGTGTTTCGATTGACGCCTTGCTGGCTTCTGCCTAATCAGGAGGGTCCGATTTGTAAAGCCCAATGGCTAGGGAGGTCACAATGGTCGCGCCGAAATTCTACAGCTTTGAGACGCTGAGCCTGCATGCCGGTCATCAGCCGGATTCCCAGACGGGGTCGCGCGCCGTGCCGATCTATCAGACGACGTCCTATGTGTTCGATGATACCGACCACGCGGCGTCGCTGTATAACCTTGAGCAGCCGGGGCATATCTATTCGCGACTTTCGAACCCGACCGTTGCGGTATTGGAAGAACGTATCGCCGCCCTTGAGGGTGGCGTCGGCGCGGTGGCGTCGGCCAGCGGCATGGCGGCAATCTTCATGGCGGTGTCGACCCTGATGGGGCAGGGCGGTCACATCGTCGCCTCAGGGTCGCTGTATGGCGGCACGCACAATCTGTTCAGCTACACGCTGCCCCGCTTCGGCATCACCACGACCTTCGTCAATCCGCGCGATCACGATGCCTTCAGGGCGGCGATCACCGATGACACCTGTCTGGTGTTCGGCGAGACGCTCGGCAATCCGGGCATCGAGGTTCTGGACATCCCGAAAGTCGCCGCCATTGCGCATGACGCCGGGGTGCCGCTGATGATCGACAGCACCTTCACGACGCCTTATCTGATGCGCCCGTTTGAGCATGGTGCTGATATCGTCATGCATTCGCTGACCAAGTTCATCGGCGGGCACGGCATCGCGATTGGCGGCATCATTGTTGATTCCGGCGCCTTTGACTGGGAAGCCAGCGGCAAGTTCCCGACCCTGACCGAGCCTTATGACGGCTACGCCGGGATCGACTTTGCCGAGGAATTCGGGCCGCAGGCGCTGATCATGCGGATGCGCGCCGAGGGTCTCAAGGATTTCGGTGCCTGCCTCAGCCCGATGAACGCGTTTCACATCATTCAGGGCACGGAAACGTTGCCGCTCCGGATCGAACGGCATGTCGCCAACGCGCTCAAGGTTGCGGCCTTTCTGGATGCATCCGAAGAGGTCGAATGGGTCAACCATCCGTCGGTGTCGTCGCACCCGGATCACGCGCTGGCCAAGATGCTGCTGCCGAAAGGGGCGGGGGCGATCCTCAGCTTCGGCATCAAGGGCGGGCGCGAGGCCGGCCGCAAGTTCATCGAAAACGTCAAGCTGGCATCACATCTGGCCAACGTCGGCGATGCCAAGACTCTGGTCATTCATCCGGGATCAACGACGCATCAGCAGATGAGCGCCGAAGCGCTGGCCGCTGCCGGGATCGGCGAGAACCTGATCCGCGTCTCGGTCGGCATCGAGAATGTCGATGACATCATTGCCGATCTGAAGACGGGCTTGCGCGCCTCGCAAAGGAGCTGAGCGATGGAACTGATTTTGGAAGGTCAAAAGGCGCATGCTGCGACCGGCGGAAAAATCCCGGCTGAGGGCGCAACGGTTCTGATCCTGATCCACGGTGCCGGCATGGACGGCACGGTGTGGCAGCTGCAAAGCCGCTATCTGGCGCATCGCGGGGTGCGGGTGCTGGCCGTTGATTTGCCGGGACATGGCCATAGCGACGGCCCTGCACTGACGAGCATCGCTGAGATGGCCGATTGGGTGGCGGACTTCATGGACGCCGCGCATGTCGATCAGGCTGTGATTGCCGGGCATTCCATGGGGGCGCTGATCGCCCTTGAGCTTGCGGCAAGGTATCCGGGCAAGGCCCGCAAGGTCGGCTTGCTTGGATCGGCGGCCGCGATGCCGGTGCATCCCGATCTGGTTCAGGCGGCAAAGGATGATCAGCCGCTGGCTGCCGAGCTGATCACCGACTGGGGCTTCGGCGACATTTCACATAAAGGCGGGCATCTGCTGCCGGGGCTGTGGGCGATGGGGGCGTCGGAGCGGCTGCTCAACTTCTCGAAGCCGGGTGCCATGGCATCTGATCTGATTGCCTGCGATGCCTACAA
>JANRAT010000296.1 GCA_030727885.1 Rhodospirillales bacterium
CGACAACGTCGCGGATCGCGTCACCATCATCGAAGGAACGCTGGCCAAGGCGTTCGGGACTATGGGCGGCTACATCACCGGCTCGGCGGCACTGGTCGACGCCATTCGCCTGACCGCCAGCGGCTTTATCTTTACCACCACCATCGCGCCCCCGGTTGCCGCAGCGGCGTTGGAAAATGTCCGCTACGTCCGTGCCCACAACGAACTCAGGATTCGTCATCAGGAACGTGCGGCAAGTCTGAAGAAGCGCCTGATCGCTGCCGGTCTGCCGGTGATGCCGTCGGCAACACATATCGTGCCGCTGTTTGTCGGCGATGCCGTGCTCTGCAAGACGGCGACGGACATGCTCCTGGAAGAACACGGCATTTATATCCAGCCGATCAACTACCCGACCGTTGCCAAGGGTGCGGAACGGCTGCGCATTACCCCGACACCACTGCACGACGACGCCCTCATGGATCAACTGGTGACGGCCCTGATTGCCGTATGGCGTTCACTGGATCTGGCGCTGGCTGCGTAAAGGTCATTCATCGGCCAGCGATTTCGTCAACTCAAACACGCCGCGCCGGACGTTGCTGTCTTCTATCGCATAATAGGCCCTGACCAAGGCGAGGATTTCACGCATACGCGTCGGGTCATCAGACCCCGGCGGCAACAGTTCGTGACTGTCTTCATCGTATAAAAGCGGCTCAAAGAAATAGTCGACGCTGACCTGCAGTATGGCGGCGAACTCATACAGGCGGCTTGCACTGACCCTGTTGATGCCGCGTTCGTATTTCTGGACCTGCTGGAAAGTCAGGCCGACCGCATCGCCAAGCGCAGATTGGCTCAGGCCCATGACCGTACGCCGATCCCGCAAACGTCTTCCAACCGTCGCATCGACAAGGTGGATTTCAGCATCGGATGATTTGGCTATCTGTAAACCCGCTCAGCGTCCTTAAGGTGTATATTTAATAACATACAACCTTTGGAAATCAAATGGTCAACATCTCTGCATTGGCGACATGGCCATCGTACTATAAAAAAGGGGCCTCACTCGGGAAGGATACATCGTGACAAGCATTGAAAGCCTTAAATCCAATACGCTGAAAATCGCCCGGTCCGGCGAAAATGTTCTGGTCGTTACCCTTAACCGGCCAGAAGTCGCCAACGCGTTCAACTCCGAACTCGGGCGCGATCTTCTTGAAGTCTGGACCCTGCTTTACCGTGATCCCAACCAATGTCGCTGTGTGGTGCTGACCGGGGCCGGTGACCGCGCATTCTGTGCCGGGGCCGATCTGAAAGAGCGCAACGGCATGAGTGATGATGCCTTTCGTCAACAGCACGCCCTGTTCGAGCAGATGATCCGCGCCATGATGGACTGCCCGGTGCCGATCGTCGGCGCCATCAACGGCGCGGCCTATGCCGGCGGTCTGGAAGTGGCCCTGAATACGGATTTCCTGTATGCCGTACCAAAGGCCCGCTTTGCCTTTACCGAAGTCACCCTCGGCATCATGCCCGGTGCTTCCGGCACCCAGCAACTGCCGCGCGCCATCGGCGTCAGACGGGCCAAGGAACTGATTTTGTCGGGCCGGCCGTTCAGCGCCGAACAGGCCGAAGCGTGGGGACTGGTCAACCGACTGTGTGCGCCGGAAACGCTGATGAGCGAAGCCCTTGAAGTTGCCGAAGCGATCGCCGGTAACGCCCCCATCGCCATCCAGCAGGCCAACAAATCGATCAATGCCGCCGCATCGCTGGATCTTAAAAACGGTTATGATTTTGAAATTGCCTGTTATCAGCGCGTCATCGATACCGAAGACCGGCTTGAAGGAATCCTGGCGTTCAATGAAAAGCGCAAACCCAAATTCAAGGGTGCCTGAGGGAGAGACAAACCATGCATGCTGTAATTTTTGAAGTGTGGCCCGCAGATGGTAAGGCCGATGATTATTTCAGTATCGCCATGTCGCTGCGACCAGAGCTGGAAAAGATCGACGGGTTTATTTCGGTCGAGCGATTTGAAAGCGTGACGGCACCCGGAAAATTTCTGTCCCTGTCATTCTGGCGCGACGAGGCGGCGATCCAGAACTGGTATGGCCATTGCGGACATGCCGATGCGCAAAATCAGGGACGCAGCAGTATCTTCAAGGACTACCGCATCCGTGTCGCCAGTGTGGTCCGCGATTATGATATGGCCGTCGGCAGGCCGGCCGTTTCAATCTGACGGTATTGGTCAGGCGAAACGGTCGACCCTGAATGCCGATATCGGAAGGTTGCTTCTGCCGTCGCTGACAAGCTCGGCGATGATCCGCCCGACCACCGGGCCCAATTGAAAGCCGTGCGCGGAAAAGCCGAACGCATGAAAGGCACCATCCGCAGCCGGACTGGGCCCGATCACCGGGATCTGGTCTGGCGTTACCCCTTCCAGTCCGGCCCAGCTTCGGGCGACCCTGACGTTGCGGATCAGCGGAAAGGCATCGGTTACGGTGGCTGCGGAAATGGCCATCTTTACCGGGTCCGGTTCGGCAATGCCCTTGTCCCGGTCGGCCATGCCGAGATGTGCGCCGCCGATCAGCAAGGTGCCGGTTGAGGTCTGCTTGAATGAGAGCTTTCTTGAGGCCAGGCCAATGACCGGCGTCAGAAAAGGCCGTACCCTTTCCGTCACCATCATCGTCAAAGCTTGCGCCTCAAGGGGGACCGGGTCACCGATCATGGCGGCAATCTGATCACCCCAGGCACCGGCACAGTTGATGACCTGATCGGCGTTGTGTTGCCCCCTGTCGGTCTGCACCGTCCAGCGGCCATGCGTGCGGACAAGTCCCAGAACCCGCTCCCCCAGCCGGAAACGCACGCCCAGCGATTGCGCCTTCCGGTAAAACGCCTGTGTTGTCCGCATCGGGTCTGCGGCACCGTCACCGGCACACCAAAGGCC
>JANRAT010000297.1 GCA_030727885.1 Rhodospirillales bacterium
TCTTCGATCGGCATCAGGAATGGCTTCTCAACAGGACGCTCGGGCTGCGGAATGTATTCGTCAACAGCCTTCATCAGCTCCAGGATCGAGTCATGACCAATCGCGTCGTCTCTGCCTTCAAGAGCGGCCAAAGCCGAACCCTTGACGATCGGAATGTCGTCGCCCGGGAAATTGTAGCTCGTCAGAAGCTCACGGATTTCCATCTCAACCAGCTCAAGCAACTCTTCGTCGTCAACCTGGTCAACCTTGTTCATGTATACAACAAGCGCCGGAACACCAACCTGACGAGCCAGAAGAATGTGCTCGCGAGTCTGCGGCATCGGGCCGTCAGCTGCGGACACAACCAGAATGCCGCCATCCATCTGTGCCGCACCCGTGATCATGTTCTTCACATAATCCGCATGGCCCGGGCAATCGACGTGCGCATAGTGGCGTGCTGCCGTTTCGTATTCAACGTGAGCCGTCGAAATCGTGATCCCGCGTGCGCGCTCTTCAGGAGCCTTGTCAATCATGTCGTAAGCCGAGAACACGGCACCACCGGTCTCTGCAAGAACCTTCGTAATCGCTGCCGTCAACGTCGTCTTGCCATGATCAACGTGGCCAATCGTACCAACGTTGCAATGCGGCTTCGTACGCTCAAATTTTTCCTTGGCCATCTTCGTTCTCTCTTTTCCTTGTCGCCCTTGCCCCATCCCGGTGCAAAGCTAAAAAACCTAAACAACTGCCCTGCTGCCGTATTGCGCCGGCGTTGGAGCGGGTGAAGGGAATCGAACCCTCGTCGTAAGCTTGGAAGGCTTCTGCTCTACCATTGAGCTACACCCGCCAACACCACCTCGCATATTCGTTCCCACTGCCGGCAAATCCGGAAATGGTGGAGGAGGTTGGATTCGAACCAACGTAGGCTTAGCCAACGGATTTACAGTCCGTCCCCTTTAGCCACTCGGGCACTCCTCCCCGAATACAGATCGAACCACCGCAGGGCGGTGGCTCGGGCGGTCGGAATATGAAGATTTCCGCACTATTGTCAACGCCTAAACGTGGCAAAGGACGTGCAAAACTTGATGATCATTTTGGCTTGCGGACCATCGCTGGAAAAGATCATAAATGGCCCCATGAGCAAGCGCAAGCACCCCCCTCGCACGGCCAGAAGCCGTATCAACGCCCCGCGTCCGACCGGAACGGCGGCAAGAACCGGCACGAAAAGCCCCCACCACACCGGCACCACACATGGATTATGGCTGTACGGCATTCATGCCGTTGCCGCTGCAATTCAGAATCCGGCCCGTAAACGGCACCGCCTGATCGCCACCAAACCGGCCAGCGAATCCCTGAAAGAAGCGCTGCCGGACGGCTTTACCGTCGATATCGACACAGAAATCGTCGATCGCTCCGAAATCGATACCGTATGCGGCCCGGACAGCGTGCATCAGGGATTGGCCCTGCTCGTCAGCCCGCTTGCCGATCTTTATATCGAAGACGTCATTGATCCCGACCTGCAGGCTGATTCTCTGGCCACGGACACCCTCGTCGTTCTTGATCAGGCCACCGATCCCCGCAATATCGGCGCCGTGCTGCGCTCGGCACGGGCATTCGGCGTCCGCGCCGTGATTCTTCAGGATCGCAATGCACCGCCGGAAACCGGTGCCATGGCCAAAGCCGCCTCCGGTGCGCTTGAGCACGTCGCCATGGTTCGCGTGACCAATCTGGCCCGCGCCATGTGGACGCTGAAAGACGCCGGTTATTGGTGCCTGGGGCTAGACGGTTATTCAGATATCGATATCGGCACCGTCGATCCGACCCCGAAAAGGGTTGTCGTGCTGGGCGCAGAAGGAACCGGTCTCCGGCGCCTGACACGCGAAACCTGTGATCAGCTGGTCTGTATTCCGATGGATAAAAACGCCGAAAGCCTCAATCTGTCGAATGCGGCGGCGATTGCTCTTTATGTCGTGACCCGCAAACGCGGATAAGGCCTTAATCGCCGATCAAGCCCGCCTTGACCATGAACCCCCAGCCTTCGACGCTCAGCGGCGACTGGCGTTTTGCCCAATCCTCGAATTGCGCCATATCAGCCTCGCCGATTTCGAATTTTTCAGCCAGCTGACGGATGATCGGCCGTTCGTCTTCGTGATATTCACCGTCAGAATAGGCAATCACCATCAACTCGAGCAAGACGATGATGCGGGCGCACTGTGTGTCGAACACGGCAAAGTTTGGCTCGCCATAGATTTCTTCGGGGGGCGCCTTGATGCCGCCGCCCATTTCGGCGACACGCACATTCAGCATTACATGTTCTTCCGGCACAACCGCGCCATCCGCCATCACGACTTTCGTCGCCAGGGCCAGGAACGACTGTTTTTGCCGCTCAGTTAGAAGATTGAGAAACATACGCTATCATCCTGTTTTCGCATGAACATTCCTGAATTAATGTTGCAGCGGATATGCTTGCACAGAACAGCTTATATGCAAAGCCGAAGCTGGCCAAATTCAAGGTGAAGTGCTGAATATCTGCGTCGAATGATCAACGCCTTAGCGAATGATTTAGCGGAATTATTTTTTATCTTCCAGTGCGGCGCGCAGATGTTTGATCTCCTGCGTCAAAGCCAGCAGGTCGGCTTTGACATCAACCAGTTCCGACGTCACGGCTTCGGCGGTCTTTTTCTCGCTCCGCTCATAGCTGTAGTTCTGCTGGAGAATCTGCATGCTGTCGACCAGCACTGCCGTAAACAGGTTGAGGATCGCGAAAGCCGTCATCAACATATAGGGAATGAAAAGAAATACCGCGTGCGGATGCTTTTCCATGACCGGCCGGACGATCTCGGCAGCCCAGCCTTCCAGTGTCATCAGCTGGAACATGGTCAGCATCGAGCGGCCGATAGTGC
>JANRAT010000298.1 GCA_030727885.1 Rhodospirillales bacterium
GATTTCCGTATCCTGAGCACCGAACTGCAGCCCGAAGCTGCCGGCACCCATGGTATAGAACGCAGGCGCGCTCCAGCCTGATCCGGTGCGGACCATCAGCAAGCCGTTACCGGCCTCGCCACCGACAAAGAAACCGGCCTTGATGACACTCGGGAAAATCGCGATGGCGACCGAATCCGGCAGGAACTTGGCGAAGCGCTGCAGACCCTGAAGCGTCTGGAAGCGTTCGACCGTGGCGACAGCGCTATCAACCAGATGCTCGGCTTTGAGGGTCGGCGATTCTTCATATTCCGCGCAACCGGCAAGGCCACCGAACATCAGGGCTGCCAGCGAGACCGACAGAAATCGACGGCGCGTGTTTTGAAATGTCATGGTTTTGTCTCCTTAAAACTCGATTCCGATCTGCGCTTTGACGCCGGACCGGAACGGATGCTTGATCTGCGTCATCTCGGTGACGAGATCGGCGATCTCGATCAGCTCATCCTTGGCATTGCGCCCGGTCACTGCGACATGCAGCATTTCAGGCTTGTTCGACAACACCTCAAGAACTTCATCCAGCGGCAGATTGTCATAGCGCAGGACGATATTCAGCTCGTCGAGAATGACCATCCTATAGGATGGATCGTTAATCATTTGTTTCGCCATCTCCCAGGCCTGACGGGCGGCAGCGATGTCGCGCGCCCGGTCCTGGGTTTCCCAGGTGAAGCCCTCGCCCATCGCCTTTATCACGCAGAGATCGGGAAACTTGTCGAGCACCACGCGCTCACCGGTTTCCCAGACTCCTTTGACGAACTGTACGATGCCGACCTTCATGCCGTTGCCGATAGCGCGGACAGCCAGCCCCATCGCCGCCGTCGACTTGCCTTTGCCCTTGCCGGTGTGGACGATCAGCAGGCCTTTTTCGATGGTCTTGGTGGCGAGGATCTTGTCGCGCGCGGCTTTCTTCTTGGCCATTTTCTCGGCGTGCCGGGCATTAAGTTCCTGTTCCGTCATGTCGTCTTTCGCACTCATTATTTCTCTCCGTTCGGATGCCCTACTATACCCGGCTGCGGGCAAGACGCTGCAACAAATCTCTGGTTGAATTAAGGCGTGGTGTCCACAGCCCCCGGTCCTGCGCTTCGAGCAGCCTTTCGGCAATGTCGTGCAATGCGTCCGGGTTTGTCTCGGTGAGGAAGTCACGCACTTTGGTGTCATCAAGATAGGCCTGAAACACCAGATCAAAATGGTGATCGCGAACGGCCCCCGTGGTCGCGGCAAAGGCGAACATGTAATCGACCGTCGCGGCCATCTCGAAGGCCCCCTTGTAGCCGTGTCGCATCACGCCCGCGATCCATTTCGGATTGACGACGCGGCCCCGGACGATCCTGGCGATCTCGTCTTCGAGCGGCCGCACCACGGGGCGCTCCGGCCGCGAATGATCGTTGTGATAAACAGTCGGCCGTGTGCCGCGCTCGGCATTTACGGCCGCCGTCATGCCGCCTTCGAACTGGTAATAGTCGTCCGAATCCAGAAGATCGTGCTCGCGGTTGTCCTGATTGTGAATGACCGCCTGTACCTTGCCCAGGCGGTCTTTGAAAAGACCGTGCTCCGCTGCCCCCTCGGCACCCGAGCCGTAGGCATAGCCGCCCCAAGCAACATAGGCCCCGGCGAGATCGGCTTCGGTCTGCCAGCCCTTTTCATCAATCAATGCCTGCAGACCGGCCCCGTAGGCGCCCGGCTTCGATCCGAAGACGCGGAACCCGGCGCGGCGCTCAGCGTCTTTGGCGTCGGCCCCCTCGCTGATCAGGCGAGCGACTTCTGCAGACACGCGAGATGCTACAGGGTTTTTATCATCCGGTTCATCAAGCGCCGCAACGGCTCTGACCGCGCTATCAAACAGATCGATCAGTGCCGGGAAGGCGTCCCGGAAAAAGCCTGAAATGCGCAACGTCACATCGACCCGTGGACGATCCAGCAGATCAAGCGGGATGATCTCGAAACCGATCACCCGCCGGGACGCGCTGTCCCAGGTCGGCCGCACACCCAGCAGGGCAAGCGCCTGCGCAATGTCGTCGCCGCCGGTCCGCATGTTGGATGTGCCCCAGGCCGAGATCGCCATGCTTTGCGGCCACTCGCCGTGGTCCTGCATGTAACGTTCGATCAGCAAGCTTGCCGATTTCCAGCCGAGCGTCCATGCCGCCGGGGTCGGCACGGTGCGGGTATCGACGGAATAGAAATTGCGCCCGGTCGGCAACACATCGGGACGGCCACGGGTCGGCGCACCGGACGGGCCGGGAGCGACAAAGCGGCCATCCAGCGCCGTCTGAAAACCGTTCAGTTCAGCGTCGCCGCAATCCGCAACACGGCCCCTGAGATCATCGGTCAGCCAGCTGAGCACAGCCCCGGTCGCACTCCATGCCGGATCACACACTGCCGCGCCCAAAACCAGTGCCGAAGCCAGAAGTTCCAGCCGCTCCACCGTATCGCCGGTTGAACGCCAGGGTGCATCATCGAGATTCTGCAGAACGTCCGGTTTTGGCCCTGCCCAGACAACGGCCATGTCGCAATCCAGCGGATCGAAATCGAGACCGAAATCCGCCGCCATGGCCCGGTGCAGCGAGGCATCGATGCCGGCACCTGCACCCCGCGGCACCCGCATCAGGGCGACCAGCAGATCATCCAGCAGGCGGCCTTCGGGGCTTTTGCCGAACACATGCAGGCCGTCGCGGATCTGCAGTTCCTTCAGCTCGCACAGATAGCCGTCGAGCTTGGCCAGCGCATCGTCTTCGTTTTCATCAACGGAAATGCCGATGTCTTCATCAATCCCCGTGGCGCGGCACAGCGTCAGAATGTTTTCGGTCAGCACCCTGAGACGACGCGGATCAACCCCGGCG
>JANRAT010000299.1 GCA_030727885.1 Rhodospirillales bacterium
CGGCCCCGCACTTCGCCCAGTTGATCGTATTCGACGGCAAGAAAATCCAGCATCCGGAACATGCTTTCGAACAGCGATACGCTGACCACCTGACCCGTTGCGTCCGGGTTTTCACGGAGTTCCATCAGGGCTGCGAGAAGACCGAAGGCACCGAACAGTCCGGTTATGGAATCTGCGACGGGATAGCCAGGATGTATCGGTGCTCCGTCAGCCGGGCCGCATAGATTGAGAAAACCGGACATGGCATCGGCGACGCGGGCAAAGCCGGGTTTTTGCGCATAAGGTCCCTCGCGACCAAAGGCGGTGACACGCAGGATGGTCAGCTTTGGGTTTATTTTCCACAGCACTTCAGGCGCAAGACCCCAGCGTTCCAGGGTGCCAGTGCGAAAGTTTTCGATGAGCACGTCATGATCGACGATCAACTTCTTGATGATCTCAACGCCTTCTGGCTGCCGGAGATCAAGAGTGATGCCTCGTTTGTTTCTGTTGACCACTTTTGACCACAGTGGGACGCCGTCCTTGTGCGGTGGTAGGGCGCGGATGCCGTCGCCTTGGTTGGGCAGTTCCACCTTTAAAACATCAGCGCCAAAATCTGCCAGCAGGCTGGCGGCAAGCGGGCCGGCGATAATGGTGGCGATATCGAGAACGCGGAGATTTTTGAGCGGTCCCTGACGGACATTAGGGGGCGTGTTTGTGTCAGCGCTCATCGGTCGGTCCTTTCTCTGTTTCTAAATCATACTATGAAAGAAAAAGGCGTGACGGCATAACTGCCATCACGCCCTGAAGTTAACTTTTGGCAGTATTATTTGACGTACTGGTCCTTGATACCCTTTAGGACTTTTACTTCATCGGCAAGCTGTTCACCGAACTCTTTGGCCGGCACCCATACCGGTGCGAAGCCAAAGGTTTCACCAAATTTGACAAAAGATTCTGCCGATGAGGCTTTCTTGGCAATTGCTTCAAGCTTGGCAACAATTTCGTCCGGCGTGTCTTTGGACACAATCAAGCCACGTGTTGCGGCAACTTTAATGTCAATACCGTAGTCCTTGAGCGTTTTTAATTTCTTCCCCGGAGCATAGTTGAGACCGTCCATAGGTGCGGTCGCTGCGAGCGGACGAATCATGCCTGCTTTAATTTCGTTGATCATTACCGGTGAATGGAACTGGCCAACGTCGACGTCGTTGCCGATCATGGCTTTTTTCAGATCGCCGCCGCCAGAGAACGGCACGATCTTAAAATCAAGCCCGGTCGCGCCCTTGATAGCATGCGCGAGGAGTGTATGCGTGGAACCTGCTGTTCCCATGGATAACTTCCCGGGGTTGGCCTTGGCGGCATCCAGGAAGTCCTGGAAATCCATATACGGACGCTTGGTATTGGTAATGAACCACGTCGGTGTGGTGTAAACGCCACCGACGGCTTTGAAACTGGATACGTCATACGGCAGTTGCTTCATCGCCAGATTGGATGTCATGTCGAGTGAGCCGTTGAAGAGAACCGTATAGCCATCAGCCTTACCTTTGGCGACCTTTAGAGTTCCGGTAACGCTCTTTGCGCCATCGACATTATCGATGATTACGGTGACGCCGGCTGCTTCTTCCAAGCCTTTCTGAAATCCGCGGGCAATAGTGTCCGTTCCACCACCGGCTTTCCATGGCACTACAAGATGGATAGTGCTGTCGGGGAATTCTGCTTTCGCGGCTCCGCCGGCCATTGTTGCAGCGGCAAGCGCCAAGGCACCAAGTAGTTTAGGTAGTCGTTGTCTGAAATTTAGCATGTTCGTCTCCCAAAATTTGATTGTTATGTTAGTCGTATGATGCCGTTGTCAGGATTTCTTCCTTACGTTTTTTTTGATCGGAAAGATTCTTTCGAATCTCGTGAAGCACCAGAAGAACGGTGAGTGAAACGAGGATGATTCGTGGCCAAGTGCCAACAAATACTAACCAATCATTACCGGCAATGATCATGGCCACACGCGCGTTGTATTCGATGATCGGTCCGAGGATTACCCCCAGAACTACGGTGACTAAAGGAAAATTTCTTGTTTCAAGGATATAACCGAGGATACCCAGCGTGATCGCAACGAGTACCGGGAACAGGGTGTTCGAGATCGCATAAGCCCCGACGCTGGCCAGAACCAGAACGAACGGGAAGAGGTAGGACCGATCTTGACGCAGAATGAGCACGAAGTACTTAATGGCACCGAGTGCCAGCAGGAACATGAAAACTGTAGCGATCAGAAGGCTGGCGAGGATGGCATAAACTAGATCGCCGGATTGCGACATCAGGAGAACCCCGGGCTGAACGCCGTGCAGCACAAGCGCACCCAGCATGACAGCGGTCGATCCATCACCGGGCAAGCCGAGAGTCAGCATCGGGATCATGGTGCCGCCAGTGGTGGCGTTATTACATGCTTCTGGCGTCAGAACACCGTCGGGTTCGCCGGTGCCAAATTTCTCTGGGTTTTTGGAGCGGTTCTTGACTGTCGCATAGGCCAGCCACGTCGCACTTTCTGCACCGACGCCTGGGACAGCGCCGATCAATACACCGTAAACGCCACCGGTCGCGATAGCTTGCCAGCGCTGTTTAAGTTCCTTGAATCCTGGTAACTTGAGGCTGACCTTATCAGTGATCAGTTCGCTCTTACGACCAACCATTTGCAGGTCAGACAAAACTACGGCGATTCCGAAGAAACCGATTAACGCGGCGGTAAACGGAATACCTTCCATCAATTGCGGGATTTCGAAGGTAAAACGGTTGGTGGCATCGTTGGGGTCCAGCCCAATGGTTGAAATCAGAAGGCCGAGCATGACGCCAATCAGTCCTTTGAGCATCGAGCCACGCGCGAAGGCGGATACCATAACTAGCC